>DAJW01000038.1:871-12094 GCA_002496485.1 Euryarchaeota archaeon UBA36 | reverse complement strand
ACCGGAGATACTTGCTCGGTTTCTAGAATTTCTGAAATTGTAGTAGAAGAAAGCAAACTTAGTGGAGTTAGTATAGAATATTCAGGAGGAAAAAGGGGTTGGGCAGGAGATGTCCCTAAGACTTACCTGAACGTAGATAAATTATTGGCAACTGGATTCTTACCCACCACTAATTCTGAAGAGGCAGTGAGATATACTGCTAGTTCTCTGATCAAAGAGATTGGATTAAATTAGGATTATTTAGTTACATAAAAAATAACAATCATTTGTAAAAAATCACGACCCAGTTTCATAACTAAAGATAGTTCCCAGCAATCGTGAGTAAGCGCTGGTATCAGGAAAATAAAAGAGATCCTTGGAGACGGCAGGCTAAATCTAAGGGTTATAGGGCCCGATCTGCTTACAAACTACTCCAAATACAAGAAAAATTTAGAATTATAAAAAAGGGAAATAATATCTTAGATATTGGATGTCACCCTGGTGGATGGACTCAAGTTTCAGTTGAACTAGTAGAAGATACTGGAAAAGTAATTGGAGTAGATTTGTTGATGACATCTTCAATTGACGGAGCTGAAATAATTATGGGAGATATTACCGAAAGTAGTACTATAGAAAGAATTTCTGAAATCATGGAAAATAATGAATTTGATGTTGTTATTAGCGATATATCTCCGAGATTGACGGGGAGATATGATACTGATCAAGCAATTTCATTAGAATTATCTACAATGTCATTAGATACTGCCTTTAATCAATTGAAAGTTGGTGGGAATTTCATAACGAAAATTTTCCAAGGGCGTGGTGTAGAAGGACTCGTGGAATCAGCGAAAAGGAGATTTAAGAATGTCAATCGGTATACTCCTACTGCCAGTAGAACCGCATCTTCAGAAACCTATCTAATTTGTCAAAATAGACTATTGAATCCTCGAAAAGGTTCTGGTAATAGTGCAATTGAAGAAGTTAAAATTCATTTAGAAAATATTGGAATAATTACTGAAAATGGTATGAATGCAGAAGATGAAACTGTAGTAGGATTTAGGAAATATAAAAAAGGTAAAAATGGTTAATTACTCAGAATTTCTGTCATATGGTATGATATTTTGCCATTCTGAAGCATCTGACCGGGCCACTACAGCATGAACCCACTCTGAGTCTGAGCAATTAAAAACCTCATGAGGAAGTCCTGGTTCAATGTAGAACATATCTCCCTCATTATGAATCACAGAATTTCGACATCCTTGTCCAAATTCATGTCTAACTGCACCCTTTAATAAAAAAATCATTACATCGAAATCTACGTGAATATGGGCCTTTGCTACTCCACCTGGTGGTATGTATGCCCTATTCATTGATAGGCCTGTAGATGGGGTATTCTTTCCTGAAAGCCCGGGAGCATATTCAATATTATTCCATCCACGTACTTTTTCTAAGTTCCTAAGACTCCAAATTCCGCCTTCATTGGTAACAAAACTATTCAAATCTATTTCATCAGTTAATTCATCCGATTCATCGGCTGGCATTTTATTATCTTATCACAAATTTCTTTTCAATATATTCCCAAAATTTAACAAATTCACATGACATAATGATAATCAACGCTAAAAAGGAGTCGTGTTTCGATTCGAAGGTAGGAGTGCGCCATATATGTCAAACAGAGCTAGTGTTTGTTCATCTTCAGGAATTCCGTTAGTTGAAACGCAGAGTACTTCTTTTCCTTGTCCTGTATGTGGAAATCCTATTGGTAGGAGTCAAAGATGTCGGGTACAGGCAGTAAGCTATATTTGCCCCACTTGTAGATTTGAAGGCCCTTGAGGGATAAATTATGGGAGAAGTTGTTGTAAAGTATAAGGTCACTATTAATCAGCCAGATGATGGAGTTCCTGACTATCAAGAAATTGCTGATGGCATTTCTCAATTCGAAGAGGTACAGAAGGTTGAGATTAAACCTCTGGCTTTCGGAATGATGTTTATAGAAGTGCAAGTAGTATTAGGTGAGGGGGAAGGAATAGTAGATGGCTTTGAGGAAAAGGTAAAACAGTCTGATTCTTCAATAGGTCAGATCGAAGCACTAGAGATGGGCAGATTATAATCAATAATGATTTAATGGCGAATGCATAAATTCTCTCAGAAATATTGTTGCATATGTTCCTGGTGGAAGTGTGAATCTAAATCTCAAACTAGCCCCTTCAGGGTTCCATCTATCTCCATCTTGAGGGCCTTTATCCCATCTTTCTGACATTTCGCTACTATATTCTGGGGCTTGAGCTACATTAAAATCCCTAAATGGGACTGATAATTGCCTTCTTGTTCCAGATGTTGTCAACCTAGGAATTTCGGAGACGATCCAGTTACATTTCTCTAGATTTGTTACTTTCATAGCTTCTATTTCACATTCACCGGGCACTCCGATAGCATATTTTGCCTTAGATCCAGGAAGAGGGCCCGTAACAATCAATCTTCCTAACTGACAGTTTCTCTTACATCTTTCTAGATTGGTTTCACTGACTAAAG
Organism: Euryarchaeota archaeon UBA36; assembly: GCA_002496485.1. GTDB lineage: Archaea > Thermoplasmatota > Poseidoniia > Poseidoniales > Thalassarchaeaceae > UBA36. The sequence continues at coordinate 9,583 of DAJW01000038.1, read as the reverse complement.
CCATTTTTCCAACATCAATTTTGCCACTTTGTTGGACAGGTGCTACAATGTCTCCAATTGTTGGCTCAGTAATAGAAATATTCTTGTTCAATCTTAATCTTAATGAGTGGTTGAAAACTAATGACTGTATTGAATGAACCATTAGTAATTGGAGGGAATTGGGCATTGTCTTGAATGCTCCAAGGTAGTCATTTTCGTTATTCGCGAGATGTTTCAACATAGCTTTTTCATAGCCAAGTCTATCTGGAGCTAATTCCAAACATTCTGATGGATTTTTTGTATCGATCCATTTTTTTCTAAAAATTGATGTGGTTTCATCTTCCCATTTGGATGGCATGCCGATGTAAGTGTTGACTGCCAATTCAACATCTCCATTGATTAAAGCACGTCCAACTTCGGGTGTAACTGGCCTGATTGAACCGAATCTTTGTGGGCCAATCCAGTTTGGAAAGGATTCGTTTCCCATGCGTTCAGTAAGTTCATCTTTAATCTTCAAGACCCTTTTTATGGCTTCTTTTGCATCAATAGGATTTCCATCTTTATCGCAGCATCCTCTTACTGTAATTGTGAAACGATTACCGTGGTGATCGCCCATTGAAACTTTGTGATGCGTCCTGCCAATTATTTCAATTTCCGAATCTGGAATTACTATTCTCTCAACAACTTTCATTGGTGCATCAATAACTATTATCTGTGTAGTTACTGCTCTTTTATCTTTCAATCCTGAGCTATATATCCTATTACGATTAATTTTACATGCACTCGATAATTTTCTCAAGAATCTAGTCGTCTCCCAGTTAGTAAGTGTGACTTTTGCTACCGTAAATCTACCTCTTGAGTCTAGGGCAGGAATTTTTGATTCTTCTTCGACTCGAAAATCTTCATATCGAGTCTTCAAAATTCCTCCGATTCCTTCTGTCTCTACCGCCCACTCAGAAAGGCCTAGTTTTTCTTCATAGTTTGGCTCAGTCAAGAGCTCACCTAATCAAAACTTTATGCTCGCGAATTCTTTTGTCAAATCGGAGCATAATGACTTTAGGATTTTATCTGCCTTCTTACCTTTAGATGCTCTAATGAATAGCTCTGGATCATCTAAATCTGGATGATTTAAGAAATAATTAGCATATTCTACATCTTTATTTTCATTTAGTCTATGACGGAACATTTGCAGAGTTGTATGCGTCTCTCCAATGATTCTAAGTCTCAACTCGCGACCTTCATTTTTTAGTACTTTAACTGGCATATGACGACTGGGCGAATCGAGCGTTCCTTTTCAGCCCTTGCATCGAAAAGGGATATGTATTGAACCAATAATGACCCCAAATTATACAACAAGAAGAATTGGCGAGCATGCGTGGATAACGAGGAATTGACAGAAAAAATTGCTTCAATTTTTGAAAAATATTCTATTCCTATGCTAATTATTAGTATCATTCTCACTTCATTCTTAGCAGTAATATTGACCCCATTGCCTTCATTTAATACAGAATTATCTTCTTTTGCTCCAGAGACTGAAGCTGATGAAGCAGAATCGAGAATGTCGAATTCGATTGGTTTATCTTCGCATTTGATTTATGTAAATGTAAAGCCATCGGGATTAGAAAGAAGTGAATTCATTCCTAATGTGTTGGAAATGAAAGCAATTCATCAATTAGCAGATGATTATAAGAGAATTCAAGAATACTCTGAAAGTAATGGAGATTTTATAATTTCACAGTTGAATGTAGCAGAGATTCTTGAAAGGGCATTAGATGAGAGAAATTACTCCGGTGACTTGAAAGATTTTGGAGATTGGAAGCAATTACTAGAAGTAGTCTCTGATGGCAATAAATGTGAAGATGCCTTAGGAAGTGATGAAAGATCCATTGCCTCAGCATCATTTGCTTCATCTGTAATGTTAAATGAAGACTTTAATTTTGAAAATACGTGTGATTGGTTGAATTCTGAACAATTAGAATCTTCTGGAAATCCTACACCAAAATCAGGTAGTACTCTGTGGATTATAGAGATTTCTGGAGATGTTTCCAGCGAGGAAAGATTAGGACACTCAAAAACTATCAGATCTATGTTGAATGATGGAAATCTCGTTGATTCATCTTTGGAATACGGAGTTTTATCTGATGATTTAATTAGTAATGATATTAATGAATCTACTCTTGATAATATGTCTTGGCTAATCTTATTGGCCATTATTGTAGTGATAATTGTACTATCATTATCGTTCAGATCGATTGCTATGGTAGTTGCTCCTCTTTCGGCACTATTGGCATCTCTAGTATGGACTTATGGAATAATTACCTTACTAGGTATGAAATTCTCAATTCTCGAAATAGCAGTAGCTCCTGTGGTATTGGGTTTAGGAATTGATTATTCAATACATCTTCAAAGGGGCTATGAAAAGGCAAAAAGAGAAGGTAATAATGCAGCATTTTCCTGGGCTAAATCTCTTGTAGATTTGAGAATAGCCCTATCTCTGGCAGTAATCACAACAGTGTTTGCGTTCTTGGCCAATACTTTTTCTCCATTGCCACCATTGAAGACATTTGGTTACACGTTAGCATTAGGAGTTAGTTCTGCATTTGTAGCTAGTTCAGTTACCGTAGGATCAATTCACGTAGTAATTGAGAAGATTAGTGGGATGAGTTCAGGAAGCGGGTTTGAAGTTGAAAAGTTAGCTAGAATCGCAGTTAATTTTCAAAGGAATAATGCACCTATTGTTTTACTAATTGTAGCAATCATTACAGGTGGATCGGTAATTGTCGCACAACAAGGCCTTGATACAAGTTTCGAATTAGCAGATTTTTTATCTGAAGAAGAAATGGAAGTAATGTCGGTGCGAACTGATATTTATGAATCATATGAGATCGATGCATTGAAGACGGTATTTATCATCATTGAGCCTCAGGAGAGTTCTGAGTCATTTGAAAATGAGAGAGTAATTTTGAATACTCTTAGGGATGTTGAAGATTCTTTAACTAGAATTCCTGGAGTGGTGGTTACAGAATCTCCTGGTTCTGGTAGTGAGTGGGCATCTTACGATAGCCTGTATAGGATTTTAGCAGATGCTATCGATGAAGATGAAAATTTTGGTAAGGAATATAATATTGAAGTATTTGGGGAAGATATTGCTACAACTTCTGATTTTGAGGACGGAGACTTAAGAGGGGCAGTAATTTATCTTCAAAATAATTTTTCAGTTGGAGATTCATTGAGAGGCCTCACTTGGTCGGAAAGAGTTGGAAGGCATGTTGGGATGAATGATGCTGGAAATGAAATACAATTTCTCAGAATAAGAATAGATGTCGAGGCGGAAACAAGCGTAATGGTTGATTATATCGCAGAGGAGTTAATGGCAGAAGCAGAGATAATTTCTTCTGATATTGGTGGTAGAGCGTATGTTGTAGGAGATTTAATTATCTTATCAAACGTACTTTCTGGACTAATTTCGTCAATATTTAGCTCTACTGCGATAAGTTTGGCTGTTTCTCTAGTTGTTTTGTTGTCTCTAACACGTAGATTGGGTCAATCGCTACTAGTAATTGTTCCAGTTGGATTAGCTGGATCATGGGTTGTTGGATCAATGGCCATTTTGGGAATAAATTGGAATGTTCTAACAATTATGATTATTGCACTTACCATAGGTCTGGGAATAGATTATTCAATACATGTTTGGAGAAGATTTGAGAGTAATAAGGCCAAAGGAATGGGCATATGGGGTGCAATGGAAGAAATGTACATGACAACTGGCTCCTCTTTGCTTTTGTCTGCTGGTACTACTATCTCGGGGTTTTTAGTTCTGGTTCTTTCTCCGGTTCCAGTAATCAGGGATTTTGGATTAGTGAGCTCAATTTCAGTTGCCTTTTCATTAATTTTGGCACTATTGGTACTACCAGGTTTACTAGCTGCAGAGTTCAGAACTAATGGAAGCAAGTGACTAGATTGCGCTTTGTTGAATAAGTAGTGCGATATCGCGGGTCGATTGATGTGTCTCGAGAATACATTGCGAGGAACCCAAAAACTGGGGCATCCATAGGTCGTAAAAAGAAAACGAAGAGAAATAAAAGTGACTTCAGTGCCCTCGCTCCAACTCAAGGGCCGTGGCAAGAGATTCCAGAAACAGAAATTCTTTCATTGGCAACTGGGGAAAAAGAAAAAATCGTGATAAAAAGAGATAATGGAAACTGGAATCTAGGAAGAATTGATGCAATAAAGGCGTTATATAAGGTTCCGCCATCACAACTGAATGATGCCCATGATGCATTGATTGACGCTTTAGATGATGATTTTCCAGATGCGAGAATTGCAGGAATTAAAGTACTGCCTGCATTTTCATTGAGGAAGCAAGATATGCTTTTTCAATGCCTTTCTGATAGAATTTTAGACGAGCATGAAGGCGTTAGAGAAGAAGCTATGGAATGCCTCAAAAAAATTGCTCCGATTTTTCCTTCCGGTTGTGAAATGATTATAAGAAGAGAATTAAGAAATAATACACTTAATCATAGAAAAAATGCATTTGAGGCATTACAGAATGCTGCACGAGATTGGCCAGAAGTAGGTTGTCTGCATATTGATGAGTTGATTAGAGAGGAAGATGATGATTTGAGGATTAGAGGCTCAAAGATTTTGAGGACTATAGTAAATACTGGAGGGGCAGAGGCCTGGGATTTGATTAGTTGGTCGCTCCAAGATGAACATGTACAAGTTAGGAGGAATGCTGCAAAAACTTTGACGTCATTAGCCGGTGTTGAGCCAAAAATTGCAGCAATTCTAGTTGAATATTGTATGGGTGAAAAAGATGGGGCGATAATAGATTCTGCAATCAGAGCAATGAAGAGATTAGATATTCAAAGTCCGAGAGTAGTGAGGATGATTATGCAGGGTGCTAGTGACAGTAAGTTAGAGTTGAGGAAGGCTTGCATTTCTCAACTTTCGATAATTTTATCGGGACAAGAATTGAGGGACGCCGCATCAGAATTACTGAAAATGGAAACAAATCAAGGTCTAAGGAATAGGTTGACTGCCCTAGCTAGAGATGTAGATATTGAGGGTAGTGAAGATGAGAAAAATAGAAAATTGGCACCACTAGATAAAACATTAATTCTTTTACCGGAGATGGAAAAAGACATAGATAAAGTTAAGATTGATGAAGATATAAAGAAGGGTGATAATCATAAATGAATGGCAAGTCGGGCAATCTACGAGGACGATGAATGAGTGAAGAATTTGATGAAAAGTTGGCTCAATTCGAAAGATTATGGGAGGGAGTTACTCCGAAAGGAGTTAATAGGAGTAAGGCCCTGAAATTTCGGCAATATATGAAGAATCATGTATTACAGAAGTACCATAAGAGAAGAAAGGATCAAAACACCGATGCAGATAAGGGTCACTATAATCACAGTTTTTCGAGTAAGGATCAATTTCTAACAAAGGAAAACTGTAGAAAATATTGGATGGGCGAATTACAACGAGAAATTAGCGAAGCGGAATCCTTCTGAGGAAATCCGATGAGTATAATCGAATTTAGTGACTGGGAATTGGATGAATTTATTTCATCTGCAATTTCAAGACTAGGGTGGAAAAATCCTACTGAAATTCAAACTGAGGCCGTTCCGGCTGGAATAAGGGGATTCGACATTATCGGTCAGGCCAGAACGGGTTCTGGAAAAACAGCAGCATTTGGAATTCCAATTTTAGAAACTTGCTCCCCTTCCAACGGATTGCAATCATTGATATTATGTCCAACTAGAGAATTGGCCATTCAAGTTTCTGAAGAAATTGAAAACTTACAAGGATCGAAGGGCATTGATATATGTGCGATATATGGAGGTACGGATATTGAAAAACAAGCAAAACAATTACAAAAGGGAGTAGATATCATCGTTGGGACTCCAGGAAGAGTAATTGATATGTCAAAAAGAGGGCATATTGACTTGGGAATGGCATCAATATTCTGTCTTGATGAAGCTGATAGAATGATGGATATGGGATTTCTACCGGACATTACATGGATTTTGGGCAAGATGGAGAATAGAAAGCAAACATTACTTTTTAGTGCTACATTCCCTCAAGAGATTTTAGATATTTCAGAGGAATTTACCAATAATCCAGTTTTTATTATGAGTAATGAATTGGAAATAGAGATACCTGAAATTGATCAGTATGCAATTCGAGTAGGGAGAATTAACAAAATGTGGGCATTAAGTAGAATCATCACAAACATGGATAGTGATGATCAAATATTAATATTCGTAAATACGAAAAGGATGGTCGAAATGATTTCTCAGAGATTAAATCGGGAAGGTTTCGAAGTATCCTCGCTGCACGGTGATCTTACTCAAAATAAAAGAGAGAAAATAATTAGTAATTATAAAAGTGGAGAGTCTAAAATCCTAGTCGCAACGGATGTTGCTGCAAGAGGATTGGATATAGATGGAGTAACTACAGTCGTAAATTATGATCTTCCTGACGATTTTGAAAATTATGTTCATCGCATTGGTAGGACAGGAAGAATGGGGCGTCATGGAGTGGCATGGAATTTTGTCTCGAAAAATGAAAAAGAGAAATTAAACAGAATCGCAAGTACGTGGAATTTGAAAATTCCATATACAAATCCACCAGAAATTAAAGATGGGAAAAGAGATAAGATTAGAAAAAGAGATGATTGGGAAGAAGAATCAAACAGTTTTGGCATGGTTAGAATCGAAATTGCTATTACAAGCTCTGAAATTTCGAAATACAATCTTTTTGAGTGGATATTAAGAGAGTGTAAGATTCCAGATATTGCCATTGGAGATATCATAATCGGAAAAAATTCGAGTTTTATAGAAATTCACATAAAAAAGGCAGGATTTGTATTAGATATACTCAAAAACCGTAAATTAAAGGGTAAAAAACTAAAACCAATGGTGATAAGTTAAAAAAATCTATCCGCATTGTAGATATATTCCTACCATTATTGTAGCTCAATGTCTGAGGGGCTGAGCCGAGAAGAGGTCGCGAAAATAGTTGAAGATACATACAAAGAAAACTTTACTTCATCTGAACTGAAAAAGAAAATTGCTAGTATCCCCGCACTTCTAAAAAAATATGAGGGAAATTGGGAGAAGATGCTAGAGGGCTTGGAAAAAAAATATGGAAATAAAGTAAAAAATTCCACTAAAAAAGAGAAAGATCAGTCTCCATCGAAAGTGACTCCAAAGGCTAAGAATGCTCAAGATGCCAGAGCCGCTAGAGAGGCGGCTTCAAAGGAAATTGCGAATAACAAGGCTAAAGAGAAATTACAAAGAGAAAAGCTTGCCCTAGAAAAAGCGGTTGAAAGTGCCAAAGATAAGGCTGAAGGAGCTGTCAAGTCCAAGGCAGATGCGGAAGCAAGATGGGAAAAACAAAAATCTGAACAGGAAAAAATGAAGAAAGATATTGAAGATTTAAAGAAATTGAAAGGTGACTTGACAAATAAAGCAAATCAATCTAAGAAGGATCAGGTTGCAGCAGAGCGTTCATTGCAGATTAGTAAGAAAAGTGGTCAGAAAGAAAGAGCGATTCTTGATAAATTAAAAAATGAAACTGAAACTCTCAAAAAGAATATCGAGAAATCGACAACTGCTACAGAATCTGCGAAAAAGAATACCGAAGAGAATTCAAATTTATTGAAGGATTTTGAATCTAAAAAGAAGCAGGAAGAAAAGGCAAAATCCTTAGCAGAAAAGGAATTAGAAAAAATAAATAAATCTAGAGAAGAAGCAATGAGAAAGTTATCAGAATCTAGTAAGGCTGTTAAAACGGCAGAAAGAGAGTGGCAGTCAGCAATAAAACCAACTAAAGATACCGAAAGAAAGGCTAAAGAAGCGCAGAAATCATTAACAAAGGCGGAAGCTGATTTAAAAAGAAGTGAAAAAGCAAGAGAAGTAGCTGAGAGAAAGGCTAAATCTGCTCTAGAGGATCGTAAAAAGGCGGAGAAGAGTCTTGCTGATCAAATTAAGGCGAGAGATGATGCTCAGAAAAAGGCTAAAGATAGTTGGGAATCTGTAGATAAACAAAAGAATAAATTGCTGGAAGATGAGAAGGCTAGAAAAAAGGCTTCAGAAGAATATGAAAAAGCTAAGAAAGGCAGAATAGAGTCTGAAAGAGATTTGGTTACAGCTCAGAAAGAATCAAAAAATGCTGAGAACAATGCGAAGAAAGCTGAAACAGAGAAAAATAAGTTTTTGAAAGAAATTGAAAGGGAAAAAGCTCTTGAAAATAAAGCAAAAAAGTCTCTTGAAGAAGAGAAAAAGCGTTTTGAATCTGCAGAAAAATCACTGAATAAATTAATCGAAGATCGTGCTACGGCTGAAAAGAATCTAGAATCTGCAAGAAAGGCGAGAATCGGATTTGAAAAGATGGCTGAAGAGCAGAAAAATGCTAGGCTCAAACTAGAAAAGAAGATGGATGAGGATAAGAAGGCTACTGATGTAGCCATAAAAAAATCAGAACAACAGGCTAAACTAAAAGTTGAGGCTGAGAAAACTGCAAAACAAGAAATTAGTGCCAGAAAGAAAGCTAAGTCCGATTTAGACGGAGAGACCGCTAAGTGGAGGCAGGCAGAAGCATCTGTTGGTCAAAGCATGAAGAAGAGGAAAGAAGCGGATAATAGAGCAGCTAAAGCAAAGAAAGAAGCATCAGAAATGAAAAAGAAATATCTTGATACTAAACAGAAAAGAATTGAGGAAGAAA
>DAJW01000038.1:0-574 GCA_002496485.1 Euryarchaeota archaeon UBA36 | reverse complement strand
ACAGAAAAGAATTGAGGAAGAAAATAATGCAAAAGATGAAGAAAAGAAGATGGCTGCTGCGATAATGAAAGCGGATGCAGAAACAAAGGCTAGAGAAGATTTTGATAAGCAAGTAAAGGAAGAAGAAGAAGCTAGGAAAGCAGCGATAAAACGCGCTAGGAAGGCTGCAAAGGAAAAGGATAATGCTGAAGAAAAGGCATTGGAGCAAGCAAGAAGAAGAGAAGAAGCCAAGGAAAGGATAAGAAAGAAGGCAGAAAAACGGAAGAAGGAAAGTGAGGAAAAGAGGCAGAGAAGAAAGCTAGAAGAGGAAGCTGCAGCGCAAGCTAGGGCGGATTTGGCAATGGAAATAAAAATGGAATTAAGTGACTTGCAGGCCTCAAAGGATACAATGCCTAGTGATGAATATTTGTTATCAAGACTGAAAATCAAATCTAAAATGATTGATTTCGGAACGATTGGAGATCCAATAATTGAGAAGGATGATCTACAGAATATCGATGGAATTGATGAGAACTTAGAAGGTAGATTGAATGCTGTTGGGATAAACAGTTATTCTCAAATATCGAAATTTGAA
>DAJW01000071.1 GCA_002496485.1 Euryarchaeota archaeon UBA36 | reverse complement strand
GATACAAGTGATAGATTATATTTTGATCCATTAAGTCTAGAATCAGTTTCAGAAATACTTCTCCGTGAAAATGCCAATGGAATTCTACTACAATTTGGTGGTCAGACAGCAATTAACCTAGCACTACCATTATCAAACTCCCTTCCAAACCTATCAGAATTGGGACTTAATCTTTCCATTGAAGGTACGACTCCTGAATCAGTCGATGAAGCAAGTGATAGAGAAAGATTTGAGGAATTCGCATTAAGAAATGGCCTTCGAATGCCAGAAGGGGCAACAGCCACCAATCCAGATGGCGTTAGAATGGCAGCGAATGAGATTGGGTATCCTGTACTAATTAGACCGTCTTATGTTTTAGGTGGAAGAGGTATGGAGATACTCGCTAATTATAAGCAATTAGAATCCTACATGAAGGAAGCATATATTGCTCCAGAAAGGCCATTACTGATTGATAAATACTTAGGAAATGCTGTAGAGTTGGACGTAGATGCGGTATGTGACGGAGACGAAATTCTCATTGGCGCAATAATGGAACATTTGGAAGAAGCAGGAATTCATTCCGGAGATTCAACATGTTTCATACCTCCTCAGAACATCCCAAAGGAAATACTTTCTCAAGTAGAAGATTGGACTAAAGTTATAGGTCTAAAATTAGGAATTAGAGGGTGTTTTAACATTCAATTTGCAATTCACGACGGTCTTTTATACGTTCTAGAAGTAAATCCTAGAGGATCTAGAACTTTTCCATTTGTCGCCAAAGCTACGGGAATTCCTCTGGCTAGAATTGCAGCAAGGATTTCTTTAGGTGAGAAATTAGAAAACTTGGACATCCCCAAACCCCAGCAAGAAGCAGTTTGTGTAAAGGCGCCCGTTTTCCCTTTTATTAAGTTAAGAGGACTAGATCCAGCCCCAGGCCCAGAAATGAAATCAACAGGTGAAGTAATGGGATCCCATAAAAGAGCATCAGCAGCTTATCTGAAGGCAAGGCTTGCAACAGAGTTACCAGTTCCTACTGAAGGTGGAGTATATATTACAGTCAAAGATGAAGATAAGTTAGCTATGATACCACTAGCTAAAAGATTAAATTTACTAGGTTTTAAAATATTTGCGACAAAAGGAACTGCGTCGGTTCTAAGAGACTCTGGCGGGTTAGAAGTCTTTACTTGCTATAGAATTGCAGAGGAAAATTCTCCAGATGCTCTTGACCTAATGAGGCAGGGTGCCATTCAACTAATAATCAACACCCCCAGATCTAGTGGTGGAGCAATACTAGATGGAAATATGATGAGGAGACTTGCTGTAGAACTCAACATCCCATTCGTTACTACCGTAGCTGGAGCAAAAATGGAAGTAGAAGCTATTAATGAAGCAAGACAAGGACTTCCAGAACCTAGAAGATTAGATATCAGTTCATTGTAGATAATAGGTCACAAACGTGTTCCCTACCAAGCTCTAGAATTAAGCTAGCTGCTCTGGGTCCACTTTCTTTACCCAAAATCGCAAGATATATTGTAGTGAAACCTTCTTTACCATTTATTTCAGATTCATTTAATGACTCCTTAATTACATTAACAATATCTACATTATTCCATTCACAAGATTCTAATTTTCTTCCTAGAGTAATCAAATATTCTTTTTGATTAGAATTAAAATTTTCTAAAACTTCATCAGAAATAACCTCGTTTACAGTGATTTTGAATTTTTCTGGAAAATGTGGACCATTTATCCAATTTTTCATTCTCCACAATCTATCTTTTAACCATTCACTAGGTTCATCATTTAAATGCCCAGAGTTTTTTAGAGATGACCAAATATCCCTATCATCAGACTTAATCTGCGCTAGTAGTGAAAGATGATTAAATGGTATTTTGGATGATTCAGGCATAATATCAGGAACTATCTGACTTAATCTCAAAGCCCCATCACTAGTATCCCTGTTCTTCTTCATTCTGCTAGTTTCATGATCAGAGGAAATCGAATCTCTAATTCTCTCATATTCATCTACAATTTTAATTAATGTCTCACCTGTATCAAAATCAATATGCCTGTTAATTTTACTTCTTGCTATAGTATACCTCATTATTTCAGGTGGTATGATCTCTAATGCCTCAATAGGTCCAATAGTTAATCCCGATGAGCTAGACATCGGTCCTTTACCCTTCATCTGAATCCATTCATAAACCATTTTTTCAGGCGGTTTACCGCCTAATAACTCACAAATTGGTATTCCAGTATCATAACTGCCGCCAGCAGCGCCGTGATCCTTTCCAGCAGGCTCACAGGTAACTCCATGTATTTTCCATCTCGCAGCCCAATCTATTCTCCAAGGTAATTTACCTTCTCCCTTTCGAATATCAGAAAATCCTTCAACTCCAAATCTATCAATCCAAGATACTTTTGGATACTCATATCCAGTGACTGTAACTCCGTCCATACTGCCGTCTGAACCTAAGGGATTGTATGGAAACCAGTCTTTCGACAATTCTCTACCAGAAATTTCCTCAATAATTGCCCTTATGCCTTCCTTATTTTTAATCACTGAATCTATTTCTTCAGCAAACTTCCCAGATTCATAAGTCTCATGATTCATTATTACTTCCGGAAATACTCCGATGGAAGATAATGCACGCAAGAAAGGTTCAAGGAAATATTCTGCATAAGATATATCTCTATTTCCAGGAATACCTTGATTATCTGGAGCTGGAATGTAAGCAATAGGCATTCCAATATATTCTTGATATTCGGGAGAAAGAAAGTCATACACCCTCCTTAAAGGATCCATGGAATCAACAATAAAGATATATCTAGATTTCAATCCCAATCTGATGCATGAACGATGTATCATCTCTGCAGTCAATATTTCCCGCAAATGCCCAATATGGAATTCTCCAGAAGGAGTAATTCCGGAACAAGATACCAAATTATCCAAACCCGATTCTTTGAATCTTTGCGCGGTAAAATCCGCCCAATGCATTTTAATTCCTCAAACAGTAACTACTCTAATCAACGAGCGTAAGGGTATATCGCTAATTTCATCTGCATTAGTCTTATTGGCCAGAACAAGACATAACTTTACATCTGCTCCTGCCGATTTTAAATTTACGATTGTCTTTTTCATCGTAGTTCCTGAAGATAATACATCATCAATGATTACTACTTTTTTTCCTTCTACACTGGCATAAACTTCTGATATGTGCCCTTCTCCATCTTCACTGATACTTCTACTCACTGCTAATTCAAGATTTAGTTGTTCTCCAATTGCTTGAGCGAAAGCTATTCCATTGATACTAATTCCTACAATAGTATCTACTTCATCCCCTATCATTTCTTGAATTATATCAGAAAAAATATATGATGTTGCTTCAATTCTCTCAGCTTTTACTGCTATGGATCTCCATCCTACTCTAATATCTGAAGGTTTATCCCCCACTACAAATTCTCTAGTCGATAACCAATGAATTGTCGTTTGGGATAAAGAAAGCTCATCAGCTATTTGTTGGGTATTAAGGCCTTTAACTCTATACTCTTCGACCTTCTCTCTAAGTTCATCTACACTCAATTGCATTAACCAACGCTGACGATAGGTTGCTATGAATCCACCGGGAATATATTATGAAAAATATATAAAAGTACTACATTTAGAATTTTCCAGTACTTCCAAAACCACCATCTCCCCTAACGGTTTTACCTAAATCTTGAATATTAACTTCTTCAAGAGAAACCTTAGGAACTGGAGTAATTACGATTTGAGCAATCCTTTCCCCTGAATGTACAAGATATGAATCTCCTTCACCGATCCACGTCATCAACACGAATAATTCTCCCCTGTAATCCGCATCTATTGTTCCAATACTATGTGGTAAAATAAGGCCCTTTGATCCCAAAGAAGATCTGGCCCTTACCTGCCCCTCAAACCCTTCAGGAATTTCCACATGGATACCAGTCCTCAATTTCACACTTTTTCTAAACGGGACTTCAGTATCTTCTAACGAATACAAGTCCCAACCAGCAGCGAATTCACTGCCCTTGGTCGGCATCTTCGCATCTGTATGGACCCTAGCTACCTTAATTTTCACATTGACCATTTCTACAATGGGAGTGCTAACGGTCTTTGACAATTACTATCTTTATCCCGGTGAAGTGAAAAGTAATAGTTAGTTCCGAAGGCCGTGAATAACGAAGACTATGAATCTCTACTAGACAGAGCTAGAGATAGAATTCCTAAGGATATAATGGAAAGATCTAGGTGGACAATGCCCGAGCCAGACATATTAATTGAAGGGAATCAGACCATATTGAGAAATTTTTCAGATATTGTTGACTCAATGGATAGGGATGCAAATCACGTGTATCAGTACTTACTTAATGAATTGGGAACATCTGGCACTAGGGAGCAAATTAGAATTTTACTAAAGGGGCGTGTAGCACCAAAAAGAATTAAGGAAAAAATAGTTTCTTATGTTAAATCATTCATATTATGTGGAGAATGCAGAGCTCCAGATACTAGATTTGTCAGGGAGGACAGAACTACTCAATTAAAATGTCAAGCATGCGGTGCTACTAGGCCAGTGAGGCTATAGGATTCTTCAACTATTAGGAACAAAATCCAATAATATTTTTCCCTTATTTTTTCTATTGTGCATATGTTTCTGAGCTTCAGCTATTTCTCTATAATCCCAAATTGAGTCAATAATTGGATTAATTCCGCCAGATTCATACATTTTAGAAAGGTTACTTAGATGATTTTTGAGTATCTTTTCATCCTTCAGTGTCCCCATGTGAACTCCAAAAATTGACTTGTTACTACTCATCATTTTTATTGGGTTAAATCTCGGAGTACTCATCCACATTTTTATTGCTGAAAATAATGAACGTCTTTCACCCTTTACTGCCGATGATGCTCCAAAAACATGCAATTTTCCACCATTTCTCAAGGCCCGATAAGATTTTTCTACATTCTTCCCTCCTACTGGATCAATAGCTTGATGCACTCCGAATCCATCCGTCAAATCCTTACAGACTTTTACAAAATCATCTTTTTCTCTATCTACAAATTTCATTCCAAGTGACTCAACAAACTCCCTTTTGCCCGATGATGCAGTCCCGACTATTGTTGAGACTCCAATAGACGCACATATCTGAGCAGCCGCAGTTCCTACTCCACCTGCCGCATGGTGAATCAAAACACTTTCATTTTCAGTTAGGTTTCCCAAATATATTAGCATATGGTAAGCGGTTCCGTAAGTTACTGGAATTGATGCAGCCGCATCAAAGCTCATTGAATCAGGTATTTTCACAATACGATTAGGAGAAACTACTACTTCTTCAGCGAATCCACCATTCCCTGTCATGGCTATAACTCGATCTCCAACTTCTATACTATCTACTCGACTCCCAACTTCCATAACTTTGCCCGAAGTTTCAAATCCAGGAGTAAATGGGAAATTAGGTGCATTCCCGTATAGTCCCTGCCTCATCATCAAATCTGCAAAATTCATTCCAGCCTTGTGCACTCTTACTTTGACTTCTTCAGATCCACAGTCCGGATTTTCAACATCAATAATTTCTATAGAATCGGGAACTCCCCGTTTAACGTAGACAACTTTCTTCATTCAATCACCATAGTGTATTCATGACATATTTTTCCCGTAGATAAATGTTCTATGATACTAGCCATTTTTTCTTTTTCTGCCGGTAAAGTGTACCATATCGATTCGGGATAAATTACACATGCAGGACCCATTTCACAAGCTCCCAAACACCCAGATTTATTTATTCTAATATTTTCAATTCCATATTCTCTAGTCATTCTCTTGAGACTAGTCATTAATTCTAGTGAATTTTTTTCTGCACAACTACCCTTTGTACTCCCTTCCTCTCTAGAATTAGTGCAGACAAAGACATGATGTTCAAATTTCATGTTATCATTACCGATTAAATTCTATCTAATTTAGCAGCCAAGATAAAATCAGATTCAGTTAATCCATCTATTTTATGAGTCCAAATTAATACCTTAACTCTGCCCCATCCCAGCTCAATATCAGCGTGGTGCCCCTCTTCCTCACAAATTTCACCAACTTTGTTAGTAAATTGAAGTGCAGTTATAAAATCAGGAAAATCCCATTTCCTCTCTAAATGATGCCCATTAACTACTTCCCAATTTTCATCTAAATGCGGAATTAGTTTCAGCAATTCTTCTTCCTCAAGAGGTGGAACTCCACCTTCACATTCCTTACATCTCTTATTTGCTAATTCTTCCATAATACTACCCCCAAAGGTTACTTTCGTAACCATCATCATTCTTCTCTGCCTTTTCATGCATCGCAGATCTTCTTCGCATATCTTCCTTTTCAAACTTCAATAACTCCCTGTCTTCTATGTAGGGATGACGGAGATGAGTAATTAACCTGACTTCTACAATTACATCTCTTGCAATTGCCCTAAAGTCACCAAATTCATCCAAAATCTCCACAGAGTTCCTGGTAAAACCAATTAACATCCCCCTTACCATTGGATCCCTGTCTTCAGGTAGTAATCTCCTATCTAACAAAATCTCGATTATATCGTCTCTCCTAATTCCAGATTTTCTTTCTATCAAAGGTCCATGAAACTTATCTTCTAATTCGATCAGATTTGGAGATCCATAATCCTCGTATATTTTCTTTGCCCATTTCGGTAGTCCATCTCCACCTCCACTATGCTCTCTTGTCATGATACGTCGTTGAAGTCACATTAAAAAAAGAAATGGGTGACTTATTTAATATCCAATAGATAATTACAGAATTAATTGAAGTATTATGCCTTTGAGGGGTGATTGGTGAGGAAGGCATGGCATCGGTTGAATGGAGGAAAATTCCTACGGTATTGTACCCCCAAGAGATACTAGACAAAGCCTTCGGTAAAGCCAGTATTCAAGCAGACTTGGTCGAGGATCCGGATAAATATCATCGAGTAAGAAAACAAATGGATAGAATGGTTCAATCAGCATCGGATGTAATTCAGAATGTATTAACAAAATATGTAGATAGGTGGCCAAGCCTTAATACATTAAGTGAATTTGACCGCGCATTAGTAGATGCTGCAGTTGGATGTGATCCTTACAGAAAAAATTTAGCTTCATTACAATGGGCATCCGAACAATCTAGAAAAATAGCAATTGACACTCAAAATAAAATTCTTAGATTAAGAGATATTGATGGATTTCACAAGGCAAGACGACATGCCTATGGCAGGATATCATCAATTATTGACCAGATTTCTCCCCAAATTCTATGGTTAGGAGAAGCCAGAAACATATTGAGAAAGTTACCCTCAATAGATTCTAATGAGCCGTGTATTGTAGTTGCAGGATCGCCAAATGTCGGTAAATCAGCATTAATTAATTCATTATCCAGCGGTAACACACAAGTTGCATCATACCCATTTACCACAAAACAATTGCACTTGGGCCATTTTGAACATAGAAGAAGAATATATCAAATGGTAGACACACCAGGTTTATTGGATAGGCCAATGTTAGAGAGGAACAATATTGAGTTACAGGCTATTGCTGCTCTAGAGCATTTGGGAGATATTCTAATTTTCTTATTAGACAAATCACAAAATAACACTACTCCAATATCAGAGCAAGAAAATCTATTGTCTGAAATCCAATCACTAATTTCAGAAAAACCAATTTTAGTAATTAGTAGTAAGTCAGACTTACTTACTACAGATATAGAAGAGGGCGAGATAAGAATCAGCTCTTTAGAGAATCATGGAATATCAGAATTAAGAGACAGAATTATTGATATTATATCTATCGACGAGATTAACGATCCATTAATACTACCCGAGAATTGGCCCAGAAAAAGAAATATTGATTTCTCTGAAAGAATATAATAATTTTAATAATCAAATTTGCCATGAATGGCCACAAACTACGCAATATAGGCTGAAACCACCCACGGAAATTGGCAATCCTTCAGCCTCAATAACCGTTCCACAATTTGGGCATACCATATTGTCCATGTTATACGGAACGACACTCAGTTCTTCAAAGATACTGTAGAAAATTCTAAGCATCTCTAAATTTTTTCCAGATTTTCTTTAATGGAAATGCCATTTCTCCTGCACCGATAAATAGGATAATAGTTGCAATGAAAAGGAAGATTTGCACAAAATAATTTAGGTGAACCGAAGCATCAATTATCACAAATTGAGACGATAGGGTGGAACCATCTTTTCCACCAGTGATAAATCTGTAATTGCCTGGATCAGCCTGAAAAGTTAGTTTACCCGTAGCATCAGGGCCACCTGCAACTAAATATTCTTCAAATTCCGAAGAATCACAATCGGTCAAACCATTCGAGTCTGGTGGACAAAATTCAACAACTCTAGAATCAACAACTCCAATCCATCCTCTATTTGGCTCATCCCAACTAATATCCAATTTGATATCTAATAGCAAAAATGCAGACGGTATAGATAAATCCGCATCATTCATGCCTACAGGGCAACTAATATCTTGATCGCAAGGGACTACTGGGGCTTCTATTCTTGTACTGGGTGGACTATATCCCACAATACTGACTAATAGAATAATAGTACATAGGAATGCAACAATTGCAGGAAGTATCGAAAGAAGTCGCATCATTTTTCATTTACACCCCATATTTTAATCAAGTCCCTGAAGCTACATACTGAACTATAATGGATATAAAGAATATTCCCGCAAAGACATAGAGTAAAACTTCCCATCTTTTTCTTGATTTCTGTCTTTTCTCATTTATCTTAATGCAACTTTCACTATCGCATATTCCATCCTCATAATCCATATCAATTGGCTTCCAACAGACCAGGCAATGTTTGTGGGGCTTAATTCCCAAATTTTTATTACCTCTAGACTTTAATTCCCTATTTTTTGCAGTAACCGCCCTGACCTCTTCCGCAGTCCTCTTAGCAGCTCTTAGAATTGTTTCTTTACGACTCATTTACTTCACCCATGAATTACTGTACCTTGAAAATCTTCCCCATCCAATGATTTACCAATTAACTCGGCATCTCTACCGTCTAACACATTAAGGGTCAAACCATTTCTAAGTGCATCATCAACACCAATTGGATCAACAACTTGAGAGTATCCAGCTTTGGAATGTTCTGCAGGTCCAACAATTCGCTTCAATTCCTCGAGAGACATTAAATTGTAAGATTTTGCATTGGGATTAAGTTTAGGATCTTCATCAAAAACCTTTTTCACATTCGTCGCAATAATACATTTACTGGCCCCATATCTTATTGCCAATCTAATTGCCACTGCATCTGTCGTATGTCCAGGAATTGTTCCACCCATTACTAAAACACTATTCTTATCAAATATATCAACCGCCTCATCAATATCTTTGGGTATTGTTGAATTAACACTAATTCCTGCCTGTAAAAAAACCTCTCTAATTATCGTAGCATTAAGCCTAGTTGCAGCAATACCAACATGATCCAAGCTCTCTACATCCTCAATAATGGGCCGGATTAGATTAATTCCCTCTCTAGCTGGTGAGCCGCCCCCTACCACAATACCGATTCTCAAATCTCTTTCAGATCTACTCTTTATCACTCTAGAAATATCTTCTAACCACTTGTGTCGCTCTTCAATTTCGGGTCTAAGCAAACTTCCACCAAGTGCAATGACGGCACTCACCATGATGTGTTGGTAGCGCACTTACCTTTCAACTCCTTTGTTATTTTATCTATGAAGGGTTGAAATGCCGGGTATTCTCCGTTTTCCCCGGGTCCTCATGTCAGATGATGCAGAGTCGCAGCAAAAACGACTGCGTTTTAAAAAAATCATCAACGAACTTTCAGAAATGAAGGGAATGGGAACTGAGTTAGTTTCAGTAATTATTCCGCCTGATAAGATGATTAGTGATGTAAGGCAACAATTGGGCCAAGAAGCTGGACAAGCTGCGAACATAAAGTCAAAATCCACAAAAAAGCATGTTACTGAAGCTTTGGAATCTGCAGTTGCAGCAATTAATAGATATAAGACTCCGGGGGAAAACGGAATAGCAATCTTTGTTGGCCATGTAATTACTGGAAATAATAAAACTAGGTTGACCACTACGGTAGTAGATTACTCTCCAGAGCCCTTTACATCGTTTAGATATAGATGCGATTCCACATTTGAAATAAGTCAGTTAGAAGAGATGCTAATAGACCGAACTTCTTATGGACTATTTGTCATAGATCGTTCTGAATCAGCTTATGGACTAGCTTCCGGCAAGAGATTACACTTCCAAGAGCACATTACATCTCAAGTTCCATCGAAGCATGGCCGAGGTGGCCAATCAGCTCAACGTTTTGAAAGGTTGATTGAAGAAGCCGCACATAATTTCTTCAAAAAATCTGCCGAAAGAGCATGTAATTACTGGTTACCGTTAATTAATGATCTAAAAGGAATAATTATTGGCGGCCCTGGGGCGACAAAAGACTTCGTTGTAAAAAATGAATACTTTCATCATGAGATTAGGAAATTAATTAAAGAGCCACTATTTGATGTTGGTTATTCTAACGAGAGTGGTTTAAGGGAACTGGTTCAAAGAGCAGGATCTATGATGGACCAAATAGAATTAGACATTGAAAGGAATCTAGTCGATAATTTTCTAAGAGAGGTTATGCAAACCAATCCCAAGGCTACTTATGGAGAAGTGATGATTAGGCAAGCCCTCAATCAAGGGGCAGTTTCCAAGTTACTGCTATCTGAAGGAATAAATAATTTAGATTTAATAGACGAATTGACAATCCTAGCTGGGCATACTTCTGCTGAGGTTAGTATAATTTCTATGGATTCAGAAGAGGGAGCCACCCTAAAGAATTCATTCGGCGGAATTGCAGCAATTCTGAGATATTCAATAACTTGAGGTAATTTGATGAAATTATTATTAGATGATATTTTACCTATATTCTCACAAATAATGAATAAATCAGGAATTGATGAAAAAGACTGGAAAAATCATATTGGACGTTCTACTGTCTCAGACCATGGAGACATATCGTTCCCTTGTCATGTTCTTTCTCGCCATCTTAAGAATTCTCCAGAGCAGATTTCAATCGATTTAGTAGAGAGTTTTGGAGATAAACTATCGAATGTGGCAGAAATTTCCAGCCTCTCAGGTTTTATCAATTTCAAAGCAACAAAAATTTGGATATCTGAAAAAATATCCACTTTACACAAAGACGAAAGGGTCGGCATTAAAAAACTAAAAAGTAAAAAGGTAGTTGTCGATTATTCTGCTCCCAATGTTGCAAAGGAGATGCATGTTGGCCACCTGCGTTCTACAGTAATTGGAGATGCAATTGTTAGAATGTTAGATTTTCAGGGAAATCATGTAATCAGAGAAAACCATATTGGAGATTGGGGGACTCCATTTGGGATGCTAATTGAGCACCTGATTGACTTGGGAGAGGATATGGCCATTACAGAATTAAATGTGGGCGATTTAGACTCATTCTATAAACAAGCGAGACATAAGTTTGATTCCGATAGTGATTTTGCAGATAAATCAAGAAAAAGAGTCGTTCTATTACAATCAAGAGATAGTGAAACTATGAGATTGTGGACATTACTCGTAGATGAATCAATGAAATATTTCAATGAAATCTATCAAACTTTAGGAGTTCTTTTAACTAATGAAGATTTAATGGGGGAGTCTCATTATCAAGAATTACTTCCAATTGTAGTTGAACGATTATCCAAAA
>DAJW01000022.1 GCA_002496485.1 Euryarchaeota archaeon UBA36 | reverse complement strand
ATCGAAACCTGGTGGAGGTGGTGGGGACTCATTTTTTTCATTACCTTCTGACTCAAATTTCGGATCTTGCATATTTTCTTTAGTTAATTCTGAGGGTTCTGAAGATATATCATTTTCATCACTTTGTAGTTGACTATTGTCATCTGAATTTGGAGCATCCGAGTCGTCGGCCATAATGGATTCCCCTCAGGGGTAACATGGCACGTAGGTTGCATTCGTTTAATCGTTACCTGTAGAAAATTTGTTCATGATTCTAAGAAAATTGAAAGATGGAATGCCTTACGGCCTCTATGAGTTCAATGGATGGTACTTCCCCACCGGTCCTATTTGTAGTTGGTACAGCTGGTGCTGGTAAGAGTTCACTAGTTACTTCTTTCCAGCGATGGTCGAGATTTCTTGACATAGATGCCTTAGCAATAAACTTAGATCCTGGTGCAGAAAGAGTACACTATGATCCGGAATTTGACGTGCGTGATTTGATTTCTCTATCAGAAGTAATGGACGAGTATGACTTAGGTCCTAATGGAGCCCAAATCTTAGCTGCCGACTTAGTTGCCTCTCAGGCTGATGATGTATTCGAAGAAATTGCTGGTTTATCTGGAGATATAATGGTTATTGATACTCCCGGGCAAGTAGAATTATTTGCATTCAGAGAAGCATCGAGTCATCTTGTTGAAGTTCTGGGCCAAGGTCGTTCCTGCCTCATATTCTTATTTGATCCACTACTTTCATCTACTCCTAGTGGATTTGTTTCTCAGATGTTGTTGTCATCGATAGTTCATTTTAGATTGGGATTACCAACAGCAAATTTTCTTTCGAAATCGGACTTACTAGAGCCCGAGGTCCTAGAAAGAATTCTTGATTGGGGCGATAATTTAGATATTTTAGAAGTAGCTCTATATGAAGAATCAGCAAAAAGTAGTAGTTCAGAAGGTTCTGGTAGTCAGAGGGCTGAGTTTGCTATTTCGCAATTGAGAACTATGCAAAACTCCGCTATCTTGCCAGGTTTAATACCGCTATCAAGTGAGATGGAAGAGGGTTTGGCAGATGTATTAAGTTTCGCACAAAATGTATTTGGCGGAATGTCGGATGCGAAAGATGGATTTGCAGGAGATATTGATAATGAAAAATAAAGATACTGGCGATTATATTACGGCAGCTGACTTGTCTGGAGTACTTCCCGATATTATAGACTGGGCTATTAGATTAAAGAATGATGATAGAGAATTAGATTTTAAGCCATTAAATGGGATGACAATTGGGTCGATTTATGAAAAGCCGTCAACGAGAACTAGAGTATCTTTTGAAGTTGGAATATCAAAACTTGGTGGAAATGCTTTGACTCTATTATCTAATGATATTCAATTAGGTAGTAGCGAAACTATTGCGGATACTGCAGAAGTTTTATCGAGATATTTAGATTGTATTACTTATCGATGTTTTAGTCATTCTGACGTAGTTGAATTAGCTGTGAATTCATCAATTCCAGTAATTAATGCGCTTTCTGATATGCATCATCCCTGCCAAGCTGCTGCCGATTTGATGACAATAGTTGAACATCTTGATAAGCTTGATGGGCATATTGCTTGGGTTGGAGATGGAAATAATGTACTACATGATCTAGTTTTAGCATCGGCAATAATAGGAATTGACATTAAATATGCCACTCCTAAGGGATTGGAGCCCGATCAAAAAATTATTAATCTTGCTAAAGATATAGCTAAGGAAAACGGAGTTCAGATATCACAATCAAATAATCCTAAAGAAGTTGTAACTGGGGCTTCAGTAGTATATACTGATGTATTTGTTTCAATGGGTGAAGAACATATGAAAAGTAAATTCGATTCTTTTGAAGGTTTTCAAGTCAATAAGGAGCTAGTGGATTTAGCGGATAAAAATTATATTTTCATGCATTGCCTTCCTGCACACAGAGGGGAAGAAGTTACTGATGAGGTGATTGATTCAAAAAATAGTGTAGTTTTCGATCAAGCAGAGAATAGAATGTGGGCTCAGATGTCTATACTAACGTATCTATGTAATTATGATGCTTGGTTGGCTTACAAAGAATTACTCTAAAATCCAATTATTGAGCTTAGTAATAAAGCGATGAGACAAAATTGCATAGATTTCTTGAGTAATTGTTGAGCCTCATAGTCTTCTCCCAAGTGAAGTTTGGTTTTTACCATAAGTAACATTATGAAAGAAGGAATTATTCCAATTACATGAAAAGTTGGAAATACTTCAATTCCAAATGGAATTAATATTGCGACTATGGTCAATAAGGACACTATCCAGGCTAATATTCTCGCTCTTTCTGGGCCGACATTCATGGCATATGTATTCCTTCCCATATCTCCATCCATATCTTCTATATCTTTGATTATCTCCCTCGATAAATTATAAAAAAAGCCTATAAAAAATGCTGACCATGCTGCTTCGCTGAATGGTTGGAATACTCCTGCAGCCCCAAATGGAAAAACAATTCCAATTGATAAGCTAATTACGATATTTCCTGGCAATCCTTTGTTTTTCAGATTCATACTGAAGGATAAACCGGATTCATAATTTATTAGCAATAAAAGTGCTAAAATCCAAATCACTAGAGAAGGTAGCCAAGCTGAAAATCCTAATTCGGAATTACTAGCAGTAATTCCCGCCAATGATATACTAATTATTGAGATAATCATCATCAAGAAAATACCTTTTTTTGCTGAATCTTTCGAAATAGTTCCTGATGGTATAGGTCTGTTGGGCTTGTTTAGTCTATCTATTTCTAAATCTAAATAATCATTTAATGCATTCCATGAACACATAAAACTCCATACTGAAATAGCCTGAAAAAAAGTAATTACAGCATATTCTTCTTCTGGAATCTTACCTAGAGCTAAAATTGAACCTAAGAAAACCCCAATAATTCCAGTTATTGAATTTGTAGCCCTAAACAAAGTCGACCAAGCTACTAACTGTGACGTTACTTTCACGAATCTGTGAAGAGGTACAGAATTTCATCTATTTCCTATTATGCTACGATTTGTTGCTCAATTGGTTGCGAAAGTGCCCAAACACAAACAGTATAGACGCTTCCTCTGAAGGGACCTCTGACGTGACCAATCTTCGTGAAACGATTGTCTTTGGCCATAATATTCCCTACTTGATTCATTGTCGCCCCCCACCTGAATCTTTCATTCAAGTGGTCAAAAATTTCTACTGTATTTGCGGATCCGTTTTTCTCTAGGAGAGATAATACCTCATCGCGGAGTCTACCAGTTTTGGACATTATGCCACCCCTGAAATGTATTTTACTTGATAATTCAATCTTTCTCTGAGTCCTTTCCAGCTATTCGAACTAACAGCAATATTATTACAATGATTGGGAAGTGGTTTCCAAGAATTCGAATGATTATGTATTCCAGAGTAATCTACAATATAGCTCTCGACACAATCTAATTCCGTATTTTTAGTCATATTTAGAGATGATAATGAGACTACACGGTGGACTCCTAAGCTCTTTATTTTATTGGGATTATTACATTCATTTTGTTTATTCATAAAACTGTGTATATCGATTTACATATTAAAGAAAGGAATGGGGGGGCGAGTGAAAGTGAAAGTGAAAATGGGAAATACAACGTTTTCAAATATGAAATGGTTCACCGAATGATAAGGCTCGTGTGGTGTAGTTCGGTCCATCATGACGGACTCTCGATCCGTCGACCCGGGTTCAAATCCCGG
>DAJW01000005.1 GCA_002496485.1 Euryarchaeota archaeon UBA36 | reverse complement strand
TCTACTCTCAATTATATCAGGAGGAGTATCAGAGGCCATCTTATTTTTCAATAAATTATCTAGTGCTTTATCGATCTGTAAGTTTGATTTAGCAATTTCACTAAGTTGTTCAACCGAAATACCTCTGCTTTTTGCTTCTTCTCTAAAAACCTCTCCACCATTTAAAGAAGACCAATTGAGCTTAGTTGATAGTTTTTCCACTAAGGTAGAAGTTCCACTACCTGGTGGTCCACTGATTGTGACCTTGACCATGATGTATCTTATCTCCACTCCTTCCTACAAACTTCACATCTAAGTTGTCCTAGAGAGGTCCTCAAAATTAAGTCTGAATTACAGGTAGGGCAAGTGGTGCCAATTTTTGGTGGTGCTACATGCTGGTTTCCAGATTTACGGTTGTTTGATCTATTCCCAGCCTTTCTTGGTCCATTTCTAGACCTTCTTCTCCTACTGTTTGTAGAATTACTATTTTTATCTTCTTCTAGCATATGTAGGAGTGGTTCTGGAATTGAAGCTTGCGACAATACTAATGGATGTTTTGCGTATCGAAATAGTTTGATATGGCGATCTATTATTCTTCCCAATGGGGCACTCATTGAAATGTATGTTGCAATCCATGCAGGAAAAATCCAGAAAACACGAGCATCGAAACTCCACATTGGATTCCATGGCAAACTAACGAAGTTAACCTTGAAATCCTCAACTGATTCAGCCATCCAGCTGAAAATGGCTATGATAAAGACCATTGTGAACATCATTGGCTTCATCATCGATGACTGCATTTTCATCTGTTCTGGCATCATTTCAAACTGTATCTTCTGCATCTTATCCATTCGTGCGGTGTCCCTATCCATTCTGGCTTGATTCATCTGTTTTCTAATCTGGCCACTCCTGTGTTGGAAGTGGGCTTGAGTCATTGGATCTAGAAAAAATGATCTAATGATTGTATTGACAACCATAATAGATGATCCGACTATAAATACTGTGGGAATAAAATATTCCTGATGAAAAGGGAGAATTGGCTCTATTACGGTCCCTGCGGAAGAAGATAAGAATGTTCGTAATCCTGGATTTATCACCAGCAAAACCATCACTCCAAGTAAAAATAGCATTGGCATCATCATAGATGACATTGCTTCAGCTTGAGCATCTCCGCTAGATTCGGGTGGCGCCACATCCTCTCCACTAATAGCCACAAGAAATATACTTCGGTATATTTTAGTGATTCATAAAAAATTTAGAAAATATGACCACAAACTGAACATTTAGATGAATGTGAATTTTCTTCTGATCCACAAGCAGGACATACTGTAGCAGGGCCATAATCTTCAGTTTGTTCAGAAATTTCGTTCTCTTCTACTGAATCAATTTTTTCTTTAGATATTTCTTCTATTTCATTCTCTTCCGAATTAATCTGTTCAACTATCACATCATCCAATGAATCCGAGGGCGGTAGGATATTTTCACTTTCATCCCTTTCTATCCATTCAGGTAAGTTGGGCTCTTCATCAACTTCATCACCAAAAGTAGCGCCATGGAAGTCTTGAGCATCGGATACCTTGTACTCTGATTCGGGATCTCCTTGAATTGAATACAAAACTTCTATTCTCTCATCTTTCTGTATCCTACCAATTGCCCATGTAACTTGCGTCCCATCTCTAGCTGATTCTTTGGTTAAAGAAGCATCAATTTCTCCATCATTTCCCCTGATTGTATATTTTTCGATACTGAAAGTTCCGGGTACGATATCATGCAATGCTAAATCTTCTAAAGCGCTGTCTGAATTATTGTGGAACATCAATAAAATCTCATATCCACCAGGGCCGGATCCTGGAAATACTTCCTTTCCTGTGCTAATGTTCCTTCTTTTATGTACAACTTTAATTTGTGGTGGCCTTTCAACTAATCTAGTTGCTACTGGGCCAAAACGTTCTGAGCTAAAGTCCACCCTAATTGGGGCAACTAGTAGTTTATTCCTTGGAGACGGATCTGGAGCAGTTAAAGGATATCTGATTATAATACTCTTTCCTGGGTGCAATCCTAACGGTGCGGAAGTTCCGACAGTGATTCGTAATCCGTGTCCATCACCATCTGGTGATAGGTGCTTCTCTTCGATTTGGATGCCATTCACTATGTCTATCCTATATTGACTGGAGCTTAGCTCTGATCCTTCCATCTCTATACTGACTTGTTCCATAGATGGAGTATCAAAAATTCCGGGTATATCATCTAAAACTCTAATGACATTTATTGGTGATGAACCTGTATTTTCTAAAGAGATAACAACCTCCACGTTTGATGATAAATATGATTTTATTCTTGATTTATCAAATCTCTTTTGCAGTACTGCATCCAAAACAGTAAGTTGTTGTTCCTTAAGTTCGATATTTCCCGATGACTGAACTGATACTCGTGGAAGAATGGAAAAACGGACTTCTTGTGTAAAGCTTGGTTGATCGTCGGACTCCACTCGCTTTGACATCGAATCCCATCTTCCTTCTGGTGGGACATCTTGTCTGATATCTGAAACCTCTAAGATCGGATCAGTTCTTCCCACTAGTTTGACAGTGGCCCCGGATAATGCAACCACAAATGATGATTTATTCTCAAATACGCAGGTACAATGCCACACTCCTGGCCTATCATCTTCGACTGCATTGACATACGAGAATTGTCTACCGGAACCAAAAACTCTGTCGAATCTTATTCTTGAAGCAGTCGCCTCTGCCGAATATGTGGAAGAACAGATTCCAGATTTTATTTTCCCTATTGACTCTGTTATCACTTCTGCAGTGAATGTGATAGTTTTAGTTTGTCCAATATTCATTTTACCAATGTCCCAAACTATGGATTCTCCTTCGACATTATACTCTCTATCGTCTGGTAAAATAAATGATGAGGGTATGGTTCTCTTAACTTCAACATCATAAAGTGCTACTGGAGAAACATTCTCTACCTCGATTTGTATAGAGATCTCTTGCGGATTTTTTGAATATACGAGAGAAAGACTGGATTCTTGCTCCCTAGTTGGTTCTGTATCAATTTTCTCTCTTAGAACTAACATTTTTGGCCCGGATGCAGTATATGGAATGACGGTCTCCTCTGTGGGGTCTAACTCCCTGACAGTTGAAACTTTATCACTAAAATCTGTAGAGTCCGTAGATTCAAGATGAACTTCTATATCCCAAGCTCTATGTTTCTTACTGGCATTCCTCAATATTAACTCTCCATCAATAACCTGCTTTCTTACAGAACCATCTGGGTTTAATGTTGAGGTTTCAGATTCACTAAGGGTTGCATATAGTTTGTCCCCAGGTATTGAATCAACCTCTATATGTGACCTAAGGAAAGGTGAAGGTCTGGGTTGTTCAATTTTACTAAACTGTTGTTCTTCTGAGCCGGTCACTAATCCAAAGGAATTTATTGTGTCATCAAATTCAGAAGACGAGGGGAAATAGTTTTTCTCTGTAATTTCAGAGCTAGAATCAGTTTTATCTATTGATTCCCTCCCTAAAATGGATATTGAGTCGCTTAGAGAATTAAATGCGTTATCAAAATCTTCAATTTCATTTAGATTCACTTGTGATTTTGAAGTCATTTCTTTTTCATCAATTGTTGGAAATTCTGTATTCCCAATATTTTCTCCGGATAATAAATCACCAATATCTCCTAATTCTTCGGATTCGCGATTTACATCTTTGAAACTACCGAAACCTGGTGGAGGTGGTGGAA
>DAJW01000039.1 GCA_002496485.1 Euryarchaeota archaeon UBA36 | reverse complement strand
ATGTCATTAGCAGAAGTAGATTCAGAGCGTAAAATAGGTAGAGAAAGGTCCGCACTGAATTTAATATTGTTGTTAATAATTAGATCTGATAGTTTTGCAAATAACCCTAAATAAATGATTTGACAGTGATCTCCGGAAGGAAGGATCTCAGAATCTTTCATCTCACGGTGATGAGTAATTCCTAAATCGACTTGGTAATTAGTGTCGTTGAAATTTAACAGTGGTTGCCAAATCTCTTCTTTAGCCGAGGCAGATGTCTGAGTTGTTGCATGACCGTCTACGTCTCTGTACATTGTATATGATGGTGGTAATACTTCGGGATCGAGCAAATCAAAAATTGTTAGTAAACTAGTGGTCCTTTCATAACTCTTGATAAAATCTACAGCTTTTTGAAAATTCCATCCTGCAAGATCTAAATCGTCGCCTCCAGCCCCACCAATCAAACCCAATGCATCTAGTATTGGAAGTAATGGCCCCTTTATATCTTCAGCAAAGTCATCTACACTGATACTTACACTAGCGCTCAAAAGAATCACTCCCCTGTTCAGATAATTCTTCAACTGAAGTTACTAGTTTTCCAGATTCACCGATTGCAAAGCCACCGGCATACGTACCATTAGGTGTTGAGGAGTCAATCCATGATAAAACATGATTCCAAATGGTTTCTATGAACACTTTAGACCATTGACTTTGAATTAATTCTTCGGATTGAATAATAGGGTTTGCTACCGAAATTCTATTTAGATTTTCAGAATCACCCAAGTCGAAGTTTAGTTCAACTTTTACAGAACCTGTTTGATCACAGGCTACAGGAATTGAAATATTCAATTCTCTATCGTTTAGTTTAATTTCTAAATCTTGGTTGTTGACCACAAGTTCAGAGCCCATATAATTCCAAACAACAGGACCTTCATGTTCTTGTCCTACTTTATCTCTCAAATATGGTTCTATCGAATCAAAAGTACCATCGTGTTCTATTTCAACCGGCATAAATGAAATTAATTGACGATAATCATCAGGGCTTAAAAAGCCATGAAATTTTCCTTCTTTATCTATTACTAGCACGCCTTCAGGCTCTCTTTTTCTGATAATTTCTACCGCATTAATTATCGGAGTATCTATTCGAAGTCTTAGTAGATTGCTTTTCATGTGTGCTTTAATTTTCTCTTTTTCGGGGTTTTTCTTATTCGAAAAAATATTAAGAATTTGTTGTACTGAAATTATGCCAACGACCCCTTTCTTCTTATCCTGGGCAAGAACAAATTGAACAGAAGGCCTTCTGAGCAACAAAGAGACCTTATCTAGCGTTGAATTAACGGGAACTAACCGAAATTCATCTCTCAGTTTTACAGCATCTTGGATTGTTTGTGGGGGATCCTTGTTCAAATCATCAGAGATTAGAAATCGTGATTTCATCTCCCTAAAATCTTCTGCGCTTAGGTATCCGGCAAAAACCCCATCAGAGTCTATTACCAAGACTGCATCGGGCCTCAATTCTGTAATTTTTTCAATCGCAACTTCAATCGGAGTTTCCGATTTTAACCTTAGTATGTTAGTAGACATAATCTTTGAGGCTTTGAAAGTTAAAGGGTCCTCTCCTTGCTTCAACGCTGAAAGTAATGTTTGTGCTTTGATAATACCTGAAATACCCTTTCCTTTAGGCGAACGAATTAATGCCGCAGAATTTTTGACTGGAGTTAATGCTTTAGAGACATCCGAAAGGACAGAATTATGCGGTAAAAGCGCAAATTCATCTCTCAATTCAAGTTCTCCAACTGTAGCATACATGATATCCGCTATATTTTAGTTAAAATCCGTATTAAAAGTACTTTTCCGTTATAGAAATATAGGAAGTATAATTTAATTTACATCAAAAGGATAATTTATGGCGAAGGGTGAACCTATGCTCAAAGACTTGAGGCATGAGGATAGTTATCAGATTGTAGAACCTCATGTCACAATGCCCGAAATTGCTGCAAAATTTGCAGAAAGACCAGATGATGCAATTTTGGTTTATGATAGCAAAAAAGATAAATTCCTAGGAGTAATGTACCTGTATGATTTTTTGAAGCACTATGGAGCACCACCTAAAGGAATTAGTTCAATACAGAAAGCTACAGTTGGTGATTGTGCTAATACAAATATAATTTCTATAAGTTGGGAAGATAATGTTTCTCAAACATGGGCAAAAATAAACAAATATAAGCCAAAGGGAATTTTACTTCATGACAAAGATAAGGAATTTGTTGGATACCTTTCCAATAAGGACTTGTGGGATGGTTTGGAACAAATTTCCTCAATGGATGATGAAGATTGATTTCTCATGATTTGGTTGGCAGTGATCAGATGGTTAGATTCAATCAATTGATGCAGAATCCATTATTTCGTTCATTTCTTCTGTTTTCGGCTTTCCGAGCGGTATATGGAATGGGCATATTAGTTGTAACTTGGTTTCTA
This sequence comes from Euryarchaeota archaeon UBA36, assembly GCA_002496485.1. Lineage (GTDB taxonomy): Archaea > Thermoplasmatota > Poseidoniia > Poseidoniales > Thalassarchaeaceae > UBA36. The sequence goes on along the minus strand of DAJW01000039.1, from coordinate 1,208 downwards.
GCAACTAGTGATAATACTCCATTTTGGTTTTCTATCATTTTCCTATTATTTTCTATGGTTTTTTCCAGAGTTCTGTTTAAATTTATAAAATCTAAGTGGAAAAAAGATGATGAATCAATAACATCTACTTAGAATTGATATTGAACTGTTCAACTGAATCTGTAATGCATGATTCTAGACTTTCCCATTGTATCCCGAGGACTTTAGTTGCCTTATCTGAAGATAAATTAGAATCTCCCTTGAATAAACTCTTGGCTCGTTTTCTAGTCATCATCCTTTTACCGCTTTTTATTCCACTTATCCAGTCAAAGAATATCACGAATGGCATCATGATTCTTGGAATTGCAATCTTCGTTGCCTTACTATTAGGATATAATTTTCTTGTAGTTTTACAAACATCTGCAAAAGTTAGATTTTTATGGGGTGCAACAATGAATCTTCCTTCTGCTTCATCAACTTCAAAAGCACGCCTATGAGCAACTGCCACATCTCTGACATGGACTATAGGAATAGGTATTTTTGGAGCCATTGGAATCTTCCCACTAAGTATCTCGGGGAAGAATTCTACACTCGGGGTAGGATGTATAAAGTTACCACCTAGAACAGCACCAGGGTTGATTACACGTAGATCTAGTTCTAGTGATTCAGCCAATTGCCAAGCCCTTTTTTCAGAATCCGTTTTCGCAATTGTATAAGGTGAGAATCTTTCAGTTTGCCAGTCCGCTTCGGTTTTCTCTCTACCTTTGGGTGTATTTCCAACTGCTGCAATACTTGAGGTATAGATTACCCGCTTAATATCAGCATCTTTAGCAGCGGTTAGTAAGTGTACAGTCCCTCTTATTGCGGTCTCGATTATCAGTTGTCCATCATCAGTGTTTGAGTATATAGTCGCAGTGTGGAAAAGAGAATCACAACCTCTGATTAGTTCACTCCATGGGTCTGCATCAAGGATATCGCCTTCCACTAATTCCAGTCTATCTTCACATCCAAGATCAATTGCATGTTGTCTTACATGGTCGACTTTTTTAGGATCTGCAAGTGAACGAACAGAACCTTTGACATAATATCCATTTTCCAGTAAATCGCGGACAATGTTATTGCCAATGTGTCCATTCACTCCTGTGACAAATATCTTTTGTGGTTGATTCTTATTGGCCGACATAGTATGTCGACTTACTCATTACTATTAATTATCAATATTATTCCAC
>DAJW01000121.1 GCA_002496485.1 Euryarchaeota archaeon UBA36 | reverse complement strand
TAATCTTAGATTTTATTGTACCTCGAAAATTAGAACTTTTGTTCTTATTGTGAAAACACTTCCTGATAAAGCTCCACAAGTAAAAATTGGTATCGAGGGGATTACATCAAATAATGAGCCACAAGTAATCAAGCGTAGTGATGGTATAGCATATATCTGGTCCGTAAAGCCGATTGCAGATATCGAAGGTCCTGCTATCATAGATATCATTACAGATGAAACTACAGATATTAATTCAGCAATAGCCTACCAAGAAAATACTAATGTCATTTCCGAAGTACTACAGTCTAGTTCCTGGGCGAAACTGGTAGATGATGGGCCAATATCTAATTATGGAGCATCTAATATAGTCTGGAGTCATGAAGTTGAAGATAAAAGTGAACAAATTAGAATTGTCCCTGAGGATTGGAAATTAACTTCTGGCGTATCGAATCTAAAACAAGTGAAGGTTGAAAGTAAAACCAAACCAAAGAAAAAGCAAATTATTCAAAATACTGATTTGCCAGAAATCGATGCTCCAATTGCCAATGCGACTGTAGAATACCGATTCGATTTGTCGAAATTCGCAGGAGATGACGACCAAGATGATGTCATGTCATTCAAGTTGATTTCTGGACCAAAATGGCTATCATTGATGGAAGACGGATTATTATCAGGCATTCCAAGTAATGATGATGCTGGAATTAATCATTGTCAAGTGAGAGTTTCTGATAAAGGAGGATTGTCTTCTGATGCAATAATTAATATCGAGGTCAAAGCCAAAGTACTGAACAGGGCACCATACTGGAAACCTAACATTGTTAAGAAAAATGAGCAAAGTAACATCAAAATGAATCAAGCGGAATCTTTACGTCAAAGCGATTCTATCAAAATCGAAAAGAAAGACGCTAAGTTAACAAAAAAATCTAGGAGGAGGAGACGTTAATGACTCAAGAACCAATTCCACAACCACCTCCAATTGGAGAAATCCGATTTTTTGATTCGATACGCCCACCATTGAGTCAGGGTGACTACAGAATGGAAATGAAGCAGAGTTTCCCCGAAAAAGTAGGTATTACTCCAACGGGTATGAATCCTTCAGAGCAACAATACAAGTTCTTCACAGTCAATGGCTCGCGATGGTCTATTGATCCTCTGACTGTACACTCAAGATACCCACCTAAAAATGAACAAAATGTGATTTTAGATTTGACATTACCAAAAATTGTTTTCCAAAGCAAGACTCTCCCATGGGAAAGAATTGTGAATGAACAAAATAAACAGTTACCTTGGATGTCATTACTCTTACTTAGGGAAGATGAGTTTAACATTTGTGATTACTATCCTGTTGCTGAGTCGACTGAAATCGATTCCTCATCTAATTCAGTACCAATTAAACTTTTAGAAATTCCATCTAGTTTACTAAAATCAATCGCTCCCACTTCTAGTGAAGTCGAACTCCTAGCCCATGGGCTTCAAGTAAATCCAAGAGATAAAGAGTTGTGTGGGAGCGATGAAGACGGTCTATTCTCTGTAATTTTGTCAAATCGAATTCCTTCAGAACCAAACACAAAATATCATACATTTTTAGTCTCTTTAGAAGATTCAATCAATGAATTACCAAATGAAAATCAAATTCAATACTTGACATCACCACCGGTCAGGAAGAGTACAATGGACATGAGCGCGCGGTTCGCGGGAGCGGAAAAGGCTGCTAGGAAAAGTAATACAAAACCTTCGTACAAAAAAGCGGAAAAGGCTACTAGGAAAAGTAATACAAAACTTTCGTACAAAAAAGCGGAAAAGAATGTTTCTGTAAAAGAGGCTGGACCAGTTAAAGTTCATGTAGGCCGTAAAGTCAAACTCCTAGTCCTCGATTATTGGAAATTCAAAACTGGTGATGGGGGAGATTTTGAATCGAAAATAAAGAATATTCGTTTTAGGAAAAAAGAAGAAGATTTGTCAATGGCGGGAGATTTAGGTTCTGTATATGATTTTGCTAAAGAACTAGAGCAAGAAGAGTCCTACTACGAACCAGCATTACTAGGTAATGATATGGACCCTGATATTTCTGCTAATTCTTATTTGCTTACTGATATAGTCGAAGATGATGGTATTACTAGACCATGCTTGTATAGAGGACCTTGTATTGCAGTCCCTACAACACACCAACCAAAACAAAAGCCATATGAAAACTCTGATGACGCTAGAGGTATCGAACCATCTACCGGTTTTGATGTAATTCACCACTCCGCTGCATTTGAATTAGGTCGGCTATTGGCTATGAGCGATCCTAATTTCATCGCATCCATGTCGAGATGGAGAAGACTTTGGAATAAAAAGGAAGCAATGAATAAATATCGCGATTTGACAATATCATCTTCACCAATATTGAAGGATTTTTCTAAAGAACACTTGGCCAATCAAACGATTAAAACCTTATTACAAACAAGCGTAGTTTCGCAGGCATCTGAAAAATACAAAGACTTGGTTGCTGAAAAGGTTTTGATTGAAGACTCAATTCAATTCGAGCAAGATATTCCAATGCCAGGTAATGGAATGGAATTTGATGATTCTAAATTAGATAACATCAACGTTGTAATCGATGATAACGTTGTTTCAACATCTTTACTTAACCAAATTGATTACAGGGGGTTAGACAAATGATTGATGCAAATATTGGTAGTTCAGATATCACTATTATGAGTGATTTCTTGTCTAAAAAATATTTTCATTTTGAAGATAGTGAAGAGATGGCATGGGGGTCTGTAGTATCTTGGTTATCTCGTTTAAGATTGTTAGAGGGAGTTCCATTCCCCTATATTGTTCCAAGTGAAGGAATGTTACCTAATGATTCAATAAGATTCTTCCATGTTGACAGAAATTGGTTAGACGCTTTAGTTGATGGGGCATTGAGCGTAGGAATTATTGACTCTAGAGGAGCACTAGCCGCTACTAAAACTGAAAAGCGTGAAGAATTGTATCAGAAATTGATGAATGAATTGAATGAAAGAGAAATCACTGCCAACCCATATAGGCGCTCAATCGCAGCTTACAGTAAGGTTGAAGGACTCCATTTTGAACAGATTAGAGGTTTAAAGTTAGATGCTAAGTTTACGGCATTGGGTCAACTTTTCTCTGGAATTAAGTATGAAATGGGTGGAAGTATCACTGGATTCCTATTACGCTCTTCTATAGTTCGAGATTATCCGGGAATCGAAATTAGTGCTTATTTTGCTCCACAATTTGTAAAACAGCAAAGTGAAGATGCTTATCATGAAGATTATCTTCTTGATACTTTAAGGCAAGTCAGACTTTCAGAAACTATCATGATATGTCTCTTCAATGGAGTTCCTAGTCATCTACGGATTAAAGAACCGAGTGAAGGAATTCGTCTAGGAGTCGACACTTCTCCTGGACAAGATATTCATTCGAATGGAATTTGGAAATTCCAAGCGGACTGTAAAGATATAGACGGTAATTTAGAGGTCATAAATCCAAATCATCCAATTGAGTATAAATCTATTCCTGTGAGTATAAGAAAGGGAACTAATGACACATCGGTTTTGAAAATTTCTGATTTACTTACGGTTGATGGATGGTCAGGAGGTCTAGAAAAGGGTGGTTTAGTTGCCACTCAATTAATGCAATTCCCATATCAACAAGACTTCCAATATGATTCAGTGATTCAGTTTGTTCGTACAGATCCAGAATCAAACGCAAAACGTCCATCTAGAGTCAACTCTAATTCAATCGTCATCGATGAATCCTTTGTGGAAAATGTTGGAAATGAAGTAGAAAGAAAAAATAATGCAGGTGATCAATAATGAGAAAGCGTAGATCATCTAAAGTTACTGATAAAATTTCTACCATAGATAAAGTCAAAAATAATATGAATATAGAAAAGGCACAGGTTAATACTAAAATCGAGGATTCAAATAAATCAATGTGGAAAGTTGACGATATAGGTTTAAATTTAAATGAAAAATCTCCTGTTGAAGAAAATAATGTCGAATTCAAAGATGCTTTAGCAAAATCAATCATCGATCAAAGTGACTTAGGGATAAAGGAAAATATCGAATCAATCAAACCTGAAAATCTAGAAAATATCAGTGCCATGATTCCGAGAGATAGACATTTACTTGTGCCAATAAATGTACAAGCATTGGTTGTCCCAAGTATGGAAAAGTCTGTAGAAAAAGGCAGAAATAAGCCAAGTTTAAATCCATCATTAAAGGAAATAGACAAAGATAGTATCAAGCAAAAGACTTTCCGAACTCATCCTCAAAGGGCTGATTTGAAGACTGATTTTAGAGAGGGTAACATTAATTCTGAGAGCGAAGAATATTGGGGGATTCCTGAGGCATTTGAATATACTTCATCTAATCCACAGACAACGGGACTAAAAACTGGCATCCATCTATTCTGGTCATTACCTAATGCTTTGTTAGATGGTGAATTAAAACAGACTAGTCAATCTATTTTAGACAATTTTGAATATCAAAATCCTGATGATTTAGTTCCTGAAGAATTCATTCCATGTGATGAAGGATTTAGTCACCCAATCACATTTAGAGAGGCGGTAGAAAATCGTGTTGAATTTACCACAGAGGACCAACCAGAAGGTAACTTAAATGATACATTGAAATTCAAACAACTACCGGATTTATGGCTCGTTATTAGAATTGAAAATAAGAAAAATTTCAAGGCATGGGTAGTTGATTCTGTGACCTTAGAAGTCTCCACTCTTGCATCATTTAATCCCAGCACTCGTAATTCAAAAATCGAAGAGTTAACTGCTATCGGCCCGAATCAAGGAGATTTCTATTGGACGGCTACATATGATAATTCAAAACAAAGATTTGGTTTCCATGACTTACCAGGTCCTGAAGAGGATGGACCATTCGACTACATGGTTTGTGGGTGGTATACCAATAAAGACCATGACCCTGCATTCATGGATGAAAATACCGCTGAAGAGACTTGGTTTGACTATATCAAAAAGGAATTGAAATGGGGCGTTAAACGTCAAGATGTTGATGACGACCCGAATATCTTTTTCAATATTGGACATTTGGTTGGAGGTCTGTCAAAATGAAGATTTTTGGGTTTGGAAAGGATAAATCTGTTCCGGCAAGGGAGAAACCTGATACCAGTGGTTTAAGGAATCTTGATGCTGTAAAAGAAGATCCTCAATTGAAGAATATAATCTCTGATGAAAAAATAAATCAAGATCTAATTAGTCGTACTGCTGTAGATTTGATAGGTGATAAGTGGCCTAGACAAAGTCTTTTCCACGGCACTGCATATGGAGTTGAATGGAAAAATAATAATAAAAAAGTTAATGATTATTCTGAACTAGATGTTGCAGTTGGAATTAATCAAGAAGAAGCATTAGGGGCTTTGATTTCTTCCGAGGTTGCTGAAAATAATGCCCTAACGCCAGAGGCACAAACCGAATTAGAAGAATACTTTGTTGGGTTTATCCATGATTTACTCGGAGAAATGGAAACTCCTGATGGTAAGTACAAATTAGACCAAGAAGTTCACAGACAAATGTTCCATACTGTTGATAGCGGAGTTATTTTTGATTACATAAAGCCTGAAGAAAATAATTCACCAACAACGAATTATTCGAAAATTAGTTCTAAATTAGGAGGTAATATTTCAGCATCTGAATCTAAACATGATAAGTTTGGTCAAAATAAACACTCTTTATTTGAAACATACTCTGGACCAAAAACGGTTTCTGTACCAGACATTAGTAGTGAAGGAAATCCTACACATGTTGAACAAACAGAACTGCCAGTTGTAGATTTACCCGATGTAAAAGTAACTGCGTATGCAGCACCCCGATACTATGAAACAAAAGACCCTGTTTTGTTAATCTCGACCACTAACCGTTCCACTGCACCTATCGAAGAAGGATTCTATGATGATGAAGGTTTGACAAAAGTTCGAACTGCAGAAGCGGTAGTTCGTAACGTTGGCACAAAAAATCCACTTACAAATCCAATCTCTAAGCATCGACGATGGATTCCAGAAGAAGTAGATTTATTACTAAAAGAAACTCTTTATTTCTCCGATTGGGTCAATATTCCTGAACCTGAATATACCGGTCCAACTACTCATCCTTATTCTCAAAGCATATTTACGGCATATATCAAAGGAGAATATTACAACCATGATAGCGATGATAATGACTGGCCTTCACCTATAGCTCTAAATCGTTGGAAACAAGCATGGCTGCCAATATTACTAGATGTTGAATTCGAGTACTACAGTGAAGAAAAACACTGGGAATTACAGGAAATTGACTATCAAAGAACTCTCGGTAATGAGACAATTAGCAATACTGCAAGTGAACCAATTAAGATAAAATATAGAATCCCACTATCTAGAAATTCAAATAAAATTGTATCAACTCAAATTAGGAGATTTTTAGATGAAGAAGATCAGCTTGATGAAGATGGAAAGGGTGTTCTTAGTGACGGAGAAAATGGCGAATATCTAATGTTCATTGAATTAATGAATGAATTTAGAGAACGAGAGTTGTTGAGTGCATCACTGAGTGGAATTGATGATTATATCAATTCTATCGAATTAGACGGTGCGATTCGTGCAGGACTGTTGAAAATTACTGATATGAATATTATTGATGCATTTGGTCAAATAACCGCTGTGGATGGAGATGGACTTTTCTATTCAGATGACGGAGGAAGCCCAAGAATAACTGTTGGTCTAAGTTTACAGAATGAAAATGATGAACATGGTAAACTCGTTCTTAGACCTAGGATACCGAAGCCATCAAGATTAGATTTTAGACTTCTTTCATATGATGATGACAATTTACCTGCAATTTCATCACCGAGTTCTGTTTCAATGAATAAAGGTGCTTTTTCACCTGTCTGTGGCTATTTACTTCCTGACCACATTGAATGGGCTATGGAAGTTTTCGATCCAGAAGGTTCAGCAGAGGGTCAATTACGAGTTGCAGAGAGGGACTGGTCTTTAGGAGGAATTCAAAAAGGTAAACTTGTCTGGGATTCTAGTCCAGGAGAAAATGCTCCAGTAGGTGAATTACCAAACACAGGAAATATCCATATGGATAGAATGTTGAATCAATTGATGGAAATCGGTTTGACCGATGAAATTGAAAAAGATTCCAATATTGAAGGTGGTGAAGGTGCTTTATCGGCTCTACTGAGGGCGATTGATTCTACTTATTGGCATATGGATCCTTTTGCCAAAGGTGGAATTAATCATCCAACTTTCTACATGGGCAGGCCTGTTGCCATGTTAAGGGCAGTTATTAGACTCCAGTTAGAAGGTGGAGAAAATAATATGAGTGAGGAACTGAAAAATTATAATTTCCAAGTTAAATTAGGAAGTATAACAAAAGAAATCGATGGATTACTTGGATATTTCGTAAATGATGATTATTCAAAATTCAATGCTGTATATCCTCTAGATGAATATAAAAATCCTATACCTCCGTCGACTGGTTCACTAGACCACGATTACTTGGTGTTTGACCCAACCTTGGATGTAAAGCCCGAGCAAGACATTTATTTGACATTATTAGTTAATCCTCAAGCATCATTCCACATCACATCTGGTATTTTACCACAAAAAGAAATTACATTGATTCGAGAGCACTGGGAAGAGGCAGTCTCAAAAATTGCTCCAACATTCAAGATTGGCCCTGTTCTTGTTGACCCTTCTTCAATTCGTATGCCCATTGATGATGCTAAACCGAACTTATCTTGGAGATGGGTACACAGAGAAACTCCGTCTGATTGGGTCGAATCTGAAATCAAGCGCTCAGACTCTTTAGCTGGCTTACCAAATGATAAAATGAAAGCCTATGAAGGATGGATTAAATTAGACATTATTGAAGATTAGGAAGTGAAAAAATGGATAAAGGAAAAATTCTTTTTATGATTATAATTATAATGCTGTCCTCTGTATTGAGTTCAGATTCTCAATCATTAGATGATGATGAAAAATCTTCATTTTCTTCGCCTAATAATGATAAATTGATTTTAGATTCTCAAGCCTTCATTGAAATTTTGCAGTCAAATGGATATGCCGGATATTATGATTCATTTGAAATAAGTTCAACAGTTTTAGATTCTCAAGGTTCGACATACATTGTTGGAAATTTAAAATTTGATAAATTATCTCTGGGGACCTTACCTACAGTTGATTTGAATAATGCTATTGGAAGATCGACTTTTGACCAATCTCCAATCGTTGCCAAGGTTAACTCAAATGGTGTTTGGGATTGGGTCTACTATCCAGTTCCAAGTGATGGCTCATCATGTGGAGGTAGTTCAACTCAAATTACAGTTGATGATACTCACGGTTCATTTACTTCTATTGCCCTATCAGATGATGAAAGTAAAATTGGAATCGCAGGTCATTTTACTGGTTGCTATCAGTTCACTTCCAAGTTAACTATCTATAATTCATTCAAGAATACACAACAGGGAATGATTGTTCAACTGGATGCTCAGACTGGTTCGATTTCGTGGGTGACGGAGATAAATTTTGAAGATACAGACCCTAATGGTGATATAATTCTTAATGCAATTTCATATTCAGGGGAAGCGAGTGCCACAGAACAAGTTTTTGTTGGAGGTCATATCACTGCTGTTAGTGTTGGAACAGCGGCCTCAGGCTTAGGTACAGTAACTGGAGATTATTCCGGGGACGCCTACTTCTTGGCTCTTGATTCAAGCTCTGGAAGCATAAATTATCATGTTGATAGTTGTACAAAAAATGATTCTCCGGGATCATCTAATGGATGTAATAATGATGGTAAAGAGACTATTACGACTATCGATGTATATGATGGTAAAATTGTTTTAGGTATTATGACATATACACCATCAAATAATATCACCCTTTTTGGTTCATCACAATCTCTGACTACAAATGTATTATCTTATGTTGCAACTGGATGGATTTTAGATGAAAATACCTTTTCGAACACTATTTCTGCGCCTCTCGAATTTGGTCTTAACAGAGTTATGAATTATAGAATTACAGACACTATTTTAATCGATGGACAATTAAGATTCTTGATAAATGGATGGGGCAATAGCGATATTGGAATTGTGATTTTTAATCTCGATAAAGGGACTAATTTGCTATATAAATCAAGTCTAAATGGAAGTTCGGGGAATATGATTCCTAGTGGATTTATTCATGGAGATGGAATAGGTAGTTATTTTGCCATGATGTGGCTAGGTTCGTCTTCTTCACTAGATATTCTTGATGAGAATGGCCAAACATTGGGTAATGCAAACATAGTAAATGGATTCAGTTATTTTGATATCAATAATCATGGAACGTTACTTCCTATACCGGATTCATTTGCAAATAATGTTTCATTGAATATAGCAAATAGTGGAACATTTACATCAATCATTGGAGTTAATCCTCAATACTCTGGGTGGTTGGTAAATGAGTTTGCTCACGATGCAGACATGGATGGAATCCCTGATAATTTTGATTCAAATTCCGCAATACCAAACGATCAAGACGCTGATGGTGATTCAATACTCGATAATTTGGATAATTGTCCTTCTACTTGGAATTTTGATCAACTTGACTTTGATAATGATCAAATTGGAGATGTTTGTGATAGTGACTTAGATGGCGATTTAGTCCTTAACAACCTGCCAGTTAATCACCAAGGAGCAGATAATTGTCCTTATCAAGATTCATCAAGTAATGATGCAGACGGAGATGGATGTCTTGATATTCCCGATTCTGATGAAGATGGTGTCCTAGATGCTTTTGATATTTGTCCGGGTGATGATACAGTTGATTCTGACAATGATGGACTACCTAACTACTGTGATTCCTACCCGTTTGATTGGGATAATGACGGTGCAAATGATTCAAATGATATTTGTCAAGGTTATGATGACTCAAATGATTCTGACGGCGATGGTATACCTACTGGTTGTGATGAATATCCTAATGATTTAGACAACGATGGCATAACAGACTCATCGGATAACTGTATCTCGACATTCAATCCCGATCAGAAGAATTCAGGAGGTGCGCTTCTAGGTGATGCGTGTGATTCTGATATTGATGGAGATGGCGTAAATAACAGCATTCCTGTTGATATTAATAATTCAAGTAATCGTGATAAATGCCCCTATACTTTTTCTTCATCCAACAATGATACTAATCGAGATGGATGTAATGATGAGCCAGTTGTTGAACAATGTGATGTTTGTGAAAATAATACAAATGTGAAAGAGATTGAAGAAGAAAAAGAAGAGAATAATACAATTATCGATCCTAAAGATATTCCAACAGCGGCAGCAATTGGTGGAGCTGGTGTATTGGGTGGTGGATTCCTTGCTCTTGCAGCAAGTAGATTACGCGGTGTTCTTGGATATATTGGAATAGATGATGGACTAGAATTATTGAAGCATCTGCCTAGACGGAAAAAGAAAGACGGAGGTTCCGATCATTATTTCAAGAAAGGTTTGGTTAGACAACAAGAAATGACTATCTCGGCGGATAAAAACTTGGACGACTACATAGAGGATGAAAATTAATTGGAGAGATTTAAATGACTGATGAATATATTTTAGATGACTTAATAGAAACCTTTTCTGATGAAGATACTCTTCTATCAGATATTCAGAACAATCCAGTAAAATGGATATTATCACTAGCAATAATAGTCCCTGGAATGGCTTACACAATGTCTGGTGAGGCCAGTTACTCTGCAGCATTAACAGCATGGGGAATAACA
>DAJW01000024.1 GCA_002496485.1 Euryarchaeota archaeon UBA36 | reverse complement strand
TGAGGGGGGCTCTCAGTGACTTAAGAGATGGTTTGGCCGATTTTTCACCTACCGATGGACCTATATTGTTAGTTCCGGTAGAGCAGGCATACTTACCTTACATACACAAGAGTCTATTAAGTGTAAAAGAAATAGAAAATATGAGGCCAGTGAGATGAAAAATGAAGATTTTGATATAAAAGTGGAAACTCAAACATTCAAATTTATTCCTAGAATTCCTGTATCTTTAGAGGATGCAGTTAGAATTGCAGGTGGCAGTAGTAACGGAGAATTTGCTGTAGTCGGTCACGAGAAACCTAGGGCAACAATAATAATTGATTCACTAGGTTCTATTGTAATTCATGGAATTTCAAATAAAGATGTAGCCAAGTTGATAACTGAAGAATTTCTATTAAGTGTTGGATTGCCTGAATCGGGACTAAAAATTATGAAGGGAGAATTAGTGGTCAGTTTCTCTATCGGCAGAGCAGTATTGATGCAGTTAGCTTCAGAAAGATTCTCAGATATACAATACGATGAAAGATTGGATGCAATTCGTATCGAAGCAAAAAGATACAGATGTAGTATAATTATCTTCAACAATGGTAGAGGAATTGTTCTCAATCAGACCTCTCGAAGTGTAATCGAGATGGCAATAGAGTATTGGATTAATCAATTACTCGATGTCGGTGCTTTAGCGTGAGATAATGATTAGAGAAGATTATTGGACAGGTCCAATAATAGATCAGCATATTCATCTAGATAGAGCAAATCAATATCTAAGAGCTATAGAAGATTTTTCCAAATCTGGTGGTACCGGAATAATGCTTGTACATAAGCCAGATTTTTACTCTAGATTTCCATTGACAACCGAAGAATACAAGAAAGAATATGAAAATACAATTCAAATGGGGGAAGAAATTAGATCAAAATTCAAAATAGATGTAGGGATAGTTCTGGGACCACATCCTGTAGTTTGGGAGAAACAATCTAATGATATAGGCCTAAAAAAGTCTAGTGAACTACATTTAGAGGCAATAAAGCTAGCACTCGATTACATAGAAAAAGGACAAGCTCATTGTTTAGGAGAAGTGGGAAGACCGCATTATTCAGTGACTCCAGATGTGTGGGACAAAGCTAATGCAATTCTATTGGAAACACTCTCATTAGCTAATAGTGTTGGTACTTCTGTTCAACTTCACGTAGAAGAAAATGGAGAAAAAACATGTGAAGATATCTCAAAATTATGTAAATTATCAAATTTCCCGATGGAAATGGCAATTCGTCACTTTTCCCCTCCAAATATTTCTCAAAAATTTAATCATGGACTTTCATCCACTATTAATATGGGAAAAAATAGTGTAGTAGGAATTTGTGAAACGATTCACAATTCAAAATCAATGTGGGGAATGGAAACAGACTTTCTTGACGATAAAGAAAGGCCAGGTGCTGTTCTAGGGCCAAAAACTATACCTAAGAGGACTCAAGAATTTTATTCCGAGTTAGTATCAAGAGGATATGATGAAGATGAAATTTCTGATATATTAATGGATATTCATTGCAATTGGCCTAATCAGCTTTACGGACTCGATTTTGTCGCAAATCCGGAAAGAAAATGAGAATGGCGCCAATTAAGAATAAAGAAATGAATAGAACAAAAAATGAAACTTCATCCATTTTAACTGAATATCCGAATATTTCTAAAACCATTCTCCATAATGGTCCATTGATAGGTAAGAACAAGAACATCATTATTAGCCCTACTCTCTGTCTAATTTTCATAATTCTCCGACTTAATGGTAGTTTTTGAATCCAACCAACCACCGAATCGATTTAGAAAGTCAATAGTCTCCGGCATATTGCGCGCCTGTAGTGAAGGGGTTATCACAAGAGGTTTCCAACCTCTTGTCCCGGGTTCAAATCCCGGCGGGCGCACCAAGAAATCCAAATAATGAAGCATTCAAACGTCCCCCTCTTTTCGACAGGACGAAATTATGACCGAATCAAAATTAAACGAGACAGAATCTCTTAGTAAAGATCAGTCAGATACAATTGATCAGAATCAAGTAGTCGGAAGAAAGATTTGGCGTGTAGTGCCTTATGTTTCTCGGTATTGGAAAAGGGCATTGGGTGGAATTTTAGCTAATGCAGGTGCACGTGCATTCGATTTGATACCCTTCATTGCCATTGGAATGGCAGCAGATTATTACCAATCTGGAAATTTCACAGATTCAAATATAGAAATCATCGTTAACTCAGACATAATTCCTAGTATCGGCCCTTTCGACTCAGTAGAAGTCAGTTTTGGAATACTTATATTTCTCTCTTTTACATTTTTAGCAATTTTTCAAGGACTAAGTAATCAATTATGGCAGTCTACAGCATATAAGGCACAGCATGACATTAGGATGGAAGCAACCAACTCTCTTTTGAATATGGAAGCTTCATATTTTGAGAGTAGACAGACTGGGAATTTAATGGCCGTCCTTTCAGCGGATGTGGCACAATTAGAAGATATAATTTCCGACGCAAGTACAAGTATTATTAGAATAATAATTACATTCTCTACTGCATTTATCATAATGTTCTGGATGTCTTCAAAATTAGCTTTAATTTTATTCACACCACTTTTAGTGATTATTCCGATGGTAGTCTGGTTTTCTACTAATGTACAAAGAAAATATAGGAAACAAAGAGAAAGTACTGGAGGAATTGTTGCAATTTTAGAAAATGTTCTTTCAGGGATTACGGTTGTTCAGGCATACAATGCTAAACAGTTTGAAAATTCTAGAATAGACAAAATAAGTGGAGAATATAGGGACTTAGCTATTCAAGCAGCTTTCATTAGAAATAGATTCATTCCTGGAATATATGTGGTCGCAGGAATTTCATTTGGATTGCTGGTTTCAGCTGGTGGATGGGTCATGGCATCGGGAGAGATTACCGTTGGGCAATTTGTTACATTCTTACTAATTTCAACCAGAATGACAATGCCTATGTTTATCTTAGGCATGCTTCTCAATCAACTACAGAAGGGAGAAGCTGCATCTAAGAGAGTATTCGCAATTATAGACTTGGAACCTTCAATATATGACAAAGAAGGCGCAGAAAAACTTGATGCACCTATATCATCCATCGAATTCGACAATGTATCATTCGCATATCCATCTTCTAAGAACAATGTCCTCAGTGAAATT
>DAJW01000100.1 GCA_002496485.1 Euryarchaeota archaeon UBA36 | reverse complement strand
CTGAAGCTGAATCTGAAGCTGCTAAACTCAAAGAAGAAGCTGAAGAAGCTAAGGCTGAAGCGGATAGAATTGCACAAGAAAGGCAGGTTAGATTAGAACGCGAGATGGAAGAGAGGCGCAAGCGACTTGATGAATTGAGCGAAAAGGAAAGGAAAAGGGAAGAAGAGCTACTGAGGGTGGCTGAAAAATCAAAAACTATTGATTTTTCAATTTTGGGAGTAGCGAAAACTACTGAAATCAAGAGTGAGATCGATGAAAATACGGAGTCATTAGAATTGGATGATACCTCGAATTTCTCTGATAGTGGAGAAGGTTATATTTCTGATTATAGAGGTGGGACAAAAATTTCATGGACAGGAAAAGAAGGAAATTTACTATTAGGAATTAAAGGAATTTCGAGAATTTTTTCAGGTGCCATGATTACAGTTAGTGATGACTTAAAGAAAATTAAGGGAGTAGGTCCATTCATTGAAGATAAATTGAATACATTGGGAATTTTTACATTCGACCAAGTAGCCAGAATGACTCCGGAACTTGAAGATAAAGTCAATGAAGCAATAGAATTCTTCCCAGGAAGGATTAGGCGCGACGAATGGGCTAAGCAAGCTAGTGAATTCGTTAAAAATAGATAGAAATCATACGATAACCATTTGAAAGGATTGATGTTCGCGAAGGTTGGGTGTTGATGTGGCTGAAGATCCAATGTTAGATGTCATTCAACCCCTTGTCGATATCTTAGCTGGTGTTGATTTAATTTCAGATTGGAGTGAAGAAATTGCAAAAATCATTGTTTCCGTTCTAATTACTTTAGTTGGTTTATTCTTCACTAGATATGTTCTGGTAAAGCTTGCTTGGAGAGTTGTGAGGAGGACAGAAGCTGAATGGGACAATAATATAATTGTTCCAATATCCAATAGAATGTACATCTTTGTTTTAGTGGCGGGTCTAGAAATTACGATGAGATGGACACTTGGAGCTAATAATGAAATCTATGCTGCTACATCTGGATATTTCAATGCGACATACATTATCTTATCTGTTTCGCTTATTAGTGTTGCAATAAAGAATATTGTTCCCGCAGCAATGGAGAGATACAATACCAATAAATCAGTTACAGTAACTGGTGGAAATCCCCTGGTAGTAATTACTGCACGGAGTACTGTTTGGTTCATAGGCATTTATCTTGCACTAGATGAAGTTGGAATCGAATTATTAGGCCTTTTAGCATCATTAGCAGTATTTTCTCTAATTATAGGTTTAGCAGTTCAGCAAACTCTCGGAAACATGCTAAATTCATTTATGTTGGCTGTTGATCAGCCATTTGAAGTGGGAGACAGGATTACAGTTGATAATGTCACTGGAACTGTGATGTCATTAGGGATTTTATCGACCAAAGTTTTGACTTTGCAGGAGCAATTGGTTGTAATTCCTAATAACACGTTGGTTGCATCTACAATCACTAACTATGCCAGAGGTGGTGGAGACGGCATCAAGACTAGGATTGCATTAACTCTTGACATCGGCGTAGATTATGAAGAAAAATCGGCACATGTGAAACAAGTCATCCTTGATGTAGCTAAGAAATGTCCTAATGTAGAGACGGATCCACCACCACGAGTATTACTAAGGGAGTTAGGAGACTGGGCTAAAATTTACAGATTGTATGCTTGGATTAGTGACTATGGCGAAGAATTCTTGGCAACTGATTGGTTATTGAGAGAAATTGACAATACATTTGAGAGAGAGGCAATCAGTATACCATACCCAGTAGCTGTAGAACTCCCCAGAAAGCCTTCCCCATTCCCTGAAGGCGAAAGGGGTGAGAGTTTGAAAAGGAGAAAATCGACCAGGCAACATGTCTCAAGAATTAAGATGCTAAGGGATGAAGCGGACATGAAGGAAGAGAGAGAAACGGCTAGAGTAGAGTTGGAAGAACTACAAGCCCAGTTGGCAGAAGGTGAGTTGAAAAGAGCAGATAGGGAAGACCTTGAGGCCGATATTAGAGCATTGGAAAATCTTCTAGCACAATTCTCAGAGTGATTGGAAATAAGAAACCTTTCAAGCTTGTTGCAACGCCAACCAAATATGAAAACGGATTCTGAGCAGGTAGCGAAAGATGCGGGGCTAGTAATGAGTGATAGGCATGCTCCGGGCATAACTAGAGAGAAGGTTGAAGTAGAAACTGAAGATGGTAAAAAAACTGCGATTTCTTGGAAGTATTATTTGTCTAGCGGTAAGGAAATTAGTGATGAAAAAAGAATTGCATTCCTAAATTCATTAGCAGTACCACCTGCATGGACTGATGTATGGTTCTGTGAAGATGAAAATGGACATATTCAAGCTACTGGAAAGGACTCTAATGGTAGGTTGCAGTACAAATATCATCCAACTTGGAATAAATACAAGTCTAGGCTTAAATATATGAATGTAGATGAATTTGCAATTGCATTAAATGTACTGCGTTGGGAAGTGGAAGAGAATTTGAAAGATGAAAAAATGAATAGAGACAAAGTTGCAGCTATTATTGTAAAACTAATAGATCGTTACCACATTAGGGTTGGATCCGATCAGTATGCTCAAGAAAATGAATCATATGGACTCACCACTATTCAGAAAGGTCATGTTGAGCTATGGGAAGGAAAAAAGGCATTAGAGGGAGAAATTGATGCTGTACTAAACTTCACTGGAAAATCGGGAAAAGAGTGGAAATTATTGATCAAGGATGATGAATTATCTAGATTGATTCAAGAATCAAGAAAAATGGGTGGAAAGGGAAAAAAGGATGATTTATTCAGTTATATGGATGAAAATGGTAAGTATTATGATATTAAAGCTGAACACATAAATAATTACTTAGAGAAGCATATGCAACATAGATATACAGCAAAAGATTTCAGAACCTGGGCGGCTTCATGGAAAACAGCAGCTAGACTTGCAATGGTTTCTGAGGTTAATGATGATCAAATGGAAGAGTTAGTAAAATTACATGAAGAAGCAGGAATTAGGGCGGAAGAAACCGGATTTCCAGCTTATCTTAGCTGGATGGGTAGAACCATGAAGGGTACTGACGGATTGGCCAAATTGGCCAATGCAAAAAAGCTACCAGGGGAGACGGAGAAAGAGAGAAATGCAACTATGCTCGCAATTATTGATACTGTAGCAGCAGACTTAGGAAATACCAGAGCTGTTTGTAGGTCATCTTACATTCGTCCGATGTTTATGGATGACTGGGAAGATGGTATTTTTCTAGAAAGATGGAAAAAGGCGAAAGGTGGAAAGAATCGAGGTAATGAATTGTCTGAAGATGAGAATACAGCAATAAATTATATGAGAAATCACGAAGATGAAGAGTTTGATGAATAGTAAATCACAGAGTGAAAAAATGGGAAAAAAAACAATTTATCTAGTTGGTTTCCTATGCCCCATTCCCGTCCATGAAACTAGAAGAGCTTTAGAAAACTCTGATGTTGGAGATATATTAGAGGTAATTTGTGATGATCCGGAAACGGTTCATGATATACCTGCACTTTGCGATAGGATGGGAGTAGAATTAGTTAGAATAGAGGAATTATCAGGGGAATATAAATTCACAATATGTAATCAACGAGATACTAGAATTCAAAGCTAACATGTGTTGGGGTGAGTGTGAGTATTCCACCACTGATAGAATCTGATGATGTTCCAGCCGAAGCTAGATTACCAACTAAATTTGGTGAGTTTAAAATTAGAGTATTTCATGAAGTCAAAACGGAACTAGATCATGTTGCTCTTGTTTTAGGTGATATGGATGGCCCGGATCCAGTATTAGTTAGAGTTCACTCAGAATGTTTGACAGGAGATTCATTTAGTAGCTTAAGGTGCGATTGTGGACCTCAACTTGATGAAGCAATGAAAACTATTCAAGACGTAGGATGGGGAGTCATTGTCTATCTTAGGCAAGAAGGCAGGGGAATTGGTCTAAGAGCTAAAATCCAGGCATATAACTTACAAGATCAAGGAGTAGACACGATGGATGCAAATTTACTCCTAGGTCACCCTGCCGATGCTAGAAACTATGAAATTGTAGCAGATATATTGAAGAGTTTGGGAGTCTCGAGAATTGACTTAATGACAAATAATCCCGATAAAGTGGAGCAGCTTTCAAAATATGGAATAGTTGTTGAAAACCGAAAATCCTTAATTGCCGGAATAGGGGAAGAAAATAGGGAATATTTAATCACGAAGGCTGATAAAATGAGGCATGAAATTAGTGAAGAAGACTTGGGAACATAATTATGGGGCCGTGACCGGGACTTGAACCCGGGCCGGCGGGACCACAACCCACCGTGCTAACCGCTACACCATCACAGCCATTCTTATCTAGGCGTGAGTCGGCATCTATTTCAACAATTATGTAAAATATAACTAAAACAATACACCAACTACTTCAAGTCCAGATCTGTTTCGTTAATAGTATGAATGAGCGTTGGAGTGTAAGTTTGGGAGTAGTTTTACTTCTTTTCATATCAACACCATCGGTGATTTCTGCGGATTCCGTAATTTCTACAAGATGGGTAGATATATTCGATGCGGGAGAATTTACAGATGAAAATGAATGGAAAATCACTTCTACATCCGGCTTCTCAGATAACATTGCAGAATATACGAGGGGAATTGTTGCTGATAATGAGCTGTCTTTTACTCATGATCGACCAGATAACTTTGAAGAAGTTACTATCTGGGCCAGCTCCAGCTCAACTGGATCAATTTCTGCATTAGATGAGCCAGATGAAATTTTCTCATCATCAAATGGGCCTGAGATTAGCTTAGGTGGCTTTCAGGTTACAAATATGGAATATCTAGAAATTGAAAATGTTTCACTGGTTCTACACTTTTCTATTCCGGATCAGTTACATACTGATGAAGTAAATATATTACTACAGAATCATGGTCCAGACAGGCTATTAGTAACCTATTATGGAACATTGACGGGAATTAATAGGATGATAAATCCACTAACTATCCCGATTGATGATCTAATCGAATGGGATTGGGAGAAAATCGGTCAAACGTTGGTAACAGTAGATTATGTATCGGATGGTGGAATTGATGACAGTGAAGTAAGAGTGGATGCAGTAGGAATCAAAGTCAATTTTCATCAGCCTTGGTTCTCATTTGAGAATATCAAGGCGGAGCATCTGACTACAATTGATAACTCACCAGTGATTAACTTTAATCCATATGAGGGGGTTACTACTGGATTGATTTTCGATTCATGTGGATTGAAGCAAGAAAATATCTCCAGTACTGGATTTTGGGAAATTGAGGCAATTAAACCTGCAGAACAGTCATTTGGAAGGATACACATAAAGGGTGATGGAAATTTTTCTATTGGGGTGTTATCTGAAAATAATCAAGGTATGTACAGGCCCATAGATAATGGGGAATTAATAGGCTCTAATTCTGATTTAATTAAAATTAAAGTTGAATTATATTCGGGCTGTATCTATGGATTAAAGATAGATATTAACGATCCTAGATTGATAATAACTGGCAGGATTACTGGAAACGTGGACGGATTATTTCAGAATTCAAGTTATCTTAGATTTGCGGTTGGTGATGAATTAATTTATCAAAAATCACTGGAAAAGGGAGACATATTAATTGATATTCCAATAGGTGAACACCTGCCCGAATCGGGAGGAATTTTTGAATTCGGGATTGCGTCAAGATTCCAGTGGGCATCTAATGGAACCGCAGAAAGAACAGTGGTACACATAGATTCAATCAAAATTTCTGGCGGTTTTGAAATTGAATGGGATTATAATCCAACCTGTTTAAGTTTTGATAATATTAATCTTAATGAGGATGAAGGTGGTAAAATGATTTCAGTAGAAGGCATGTGCGTAGATGATTTCACCAATGAAAGTTCTTTAATTGTTGAAGCAGTAAGTCAAAGTCCGGATATAGTTACGGCTTATGGGGAAGATAATAATATTATAATTAGTCCAACAACTAATGCCCATGGAAATTCAAAAATAGTCATTAAGGTATATGATGAAATGCAGAATTATTGGGAAGGTGAATTCACGGTAATTATCAATCCAGTAAATGATCCACCAGATATTACCGGTTTACCTAATGATGTATATATTGAGTTAGGGGAAGAGCGAATTATTGAATTAGA
>DAJW01000080.1 GCA_002496485.1 Euryarchaeota archaeon UBA36 | reverse complement strand
GGACTTTTAGAACCCGGAATGATTGCTAAGGGCGATTTAGTATTCATTGATAATAAGAAAACTGAACAACGAATTCCGATAATACTTACCTCAAATTATGATTTACCATTCATGGACTTAATTAATTGGTTATCTATTCCATCAAATACACTTACTGTGATTACAGTTTCCCTATTTTTTTCACTAGTTTTCAATACAAGGAATAAATGATTATTCAGATTCTGTATCGAATCTTATTTTTGCATACTCTCTCATGTCTTCGTGTAGTACACCATCGTCAATAGCTTCTTGATCAGATTCATCCACAATTTCAACCCCCAGCAGAGTCTCTATGATATCTTCCATAGTGACTATACCAGCTGTTCCACCGAACTCATCTTTAGCAATAAGTAACTGCTCTTTATTTTCTAGTAATACATCTAAGGCCCTATCAACAGATTCGTCAACACTACAGGATAGTGCAGTTCTAGATAGTTCTTTCATTTTTATATCAAAATTATCTGCAGCTGCATTTCTAAGAATTTCACTTCTTAACACCATACCACTTACATCATCTATATTATTTCCAGTTACAGGCATTCTTCCATGAATCATAATTGGAATGCGCTTCATTATTTCACCAACTGTTTCGTCTACATTGGCAACTGTAAGAACTACTCTAGGTGTCATGATATCGCTAACCTTCATTTCTCTCAATTTTAATAGATTTTGAATCACTGCCTCTTCATCTTCTTCAATAACATCGGATTCTTCTGCAATGTCAGCTAATACTGACAATTCAGTTCTAGTTACCGTTTCAGTTTCTACATGAGGTAATAAAGATCTTAATATTTCAATTGGTTTGACAATTACCCATAGAGAAACCATCAACAAATTAAGAATATGATATGATGAAACAGTTAATTTCCTCCAATATAAAGCACCTATCGTCTTAGGAAGAATTTCACTTAGCAGTAGAATTGCTAGGGTCAGAATTACTGAGGCAATAAATAGAATATTTCCACCCTCAAATTGTGTCTCTACTTCAGCACCAACACCCAATGCACCGATTGTATGTGCTATCGTATTCAATGTCAATATAGCAGTTAGAGGCCTCTCAGGGTCGTCCTTCCAACCCATCCAAACCCTACTAACTTTAGGATTAGTTTCTTTTAATCCTACTATGTGTCCGTGAGTTGTAGACAATAAAACTGCTTCTAAAATACTACAGAGAAATGAAGCTAGTAATGCAACTAGTGCGTATGCAACTATTAGTGTATAATCGACCAATTTAATTTCCTCTAGGAGTATGATTTTTCTATCCGAAATATTTCATTTTTCATATTCACAGATACTTTCTCCGAATGCTCCGAGGCGAACATGACATAAATATCTAACTTCACGGCCTTGTTGGTTAGGATGACATACGTTGCAATTTTTATGGCATGGCCCTATGCAAATGGACCTCTACATTTGGGCCATGTTGCTGGTAATTGTCTTCCTGCTGACATACAGTATAGATACGAAAGAGCGATGGGTAGGAAAGTATTGATGTGTAGTGGTTCAGATGAACATGGCACTCCAATAACTCTGACTGCAGAAGAACTAGGAATCGATCCCCAAGAAGTAGTTGATAAATATCACAATATTAACAAAAAAGCACTTTCAGATTTAGGTTGCTCTTGGGAAAATAATATTGATTCTAGAGGCGTGGAATATGGGGGTGCATTATACAATAGAACCTCCGATCCAATGCACAAACAAATTGTTCAAGAAGTGTTTCTAAAATTATTAGAATATGGATATTTAGAACAGAAATCAATGAATCAGTATTGTTCTATTGGTGTTGATGGAAAAGTTAGATTTCTCCCTGACAGATATGTTGAGGGAACCTGCCCCTCATGTTCTGAAGAAGGTGCTAGAGGAGATCAATGTGATTCTTGCGGAGCAACATATGAGGCTCATGAAATATTAAATCCTAAATCAAAACTTGATCCAGAAGCTAAAATTGAAGTCAGAGATACAGAGCACTATTTCTTCAGACTAAATGATTTTCAGGATTCGTTAGAAAAACACGCATCACAAAAGCAATCTATATGGAAGCCAAATGTTAGAGCTATGACCAAAAATTGGTTGGACATGGGTTTAAGACCTAGAGCTGTTACTAGGGATATTGACTGGGGAATTAATATTCCATTAGAGGGAGAAAAGTGGACTGATAAGAGAATATATGTTTGGTTTGAAGCTGTACAAGGATATTATTCATGCGCTAGAATTTGGTCTGAAAGGTTTGCAAAAACATCAGAAAATCCTGATGGAGCAAGATTATGGGAAAATTGGTGGAAAGCTAATGATGAGGGTGAAAATGCAAAGCATATCTATTTCATGGGTAAGGATAATATTCCATTTCATACTATTATTTGGCCTGCAATAATAATGGGACTTAACTCACCTGAAGGGATAAAACAGATTACTCATCATACTATTGCAAATGATTTACTGCTTGAAGATAATGTTTCAGCAAACGAATATTTGATGTTACAGGGTGGCCAATTTAGTAAAAGTAGGAAACATGCTGTTTGGCTACCTTCTTATCTAGAAAGATATGATCCTGATGCTCTACGGTACTATCTAACAATAAATATGCCCGAAACTCACGACACCGATTTTAGGTGGGATGAATATGTGGATAGGGTAAATAATGAGTTAATTAGTAACTACGGAAATTTCGTTCACAGAGTAATGACATTGACTCATAGATTGCCCGCGAGTGGCAAAAATCCTTTAGAAGAATTTGATGATCCTGAAAATTTTGAAATCTACATATCTGAAATAAACAATCATATCAGTAATGCTATAGATTCAATGGAAAAACAAAGATTCAAGGAGGCTTTGAGGCATATTATGTCAATTTCTCAGTTAGGAAACTCGTTACTACAGGATGCCGAGCCTTGGAAATATATTGGTGCAAACCCCTCA
>DAJW01000087.1:8569-8689 GCA_002496485.1 Euryarchaeota archaeon UBA36 | reverse complement strand
TGTGTCGGACACCACTATATGTTTTCACCATGACGTTCAAATTTCCTCATTCAACCTCCGCCACGATTAAACCTATCATCCGCTTCATACAATTTATGCCACTGTGGCTTAGAGGTATAG
>DAJW01000087.1:5441-8280 GCA_002496485.1 Euryarchaeota archaeon UBA36 | reverse complement strand
CCACTGTGGCTTAGAGGTATAGCGTCGCCTTGGTAAGGCGAAGGTCGGGGGTTCAATTCCCCCCAGTGGCTCCATATTCACAATTTATTTATGACCATTTGATAGATTGATTGATAACTCAACTATTTTCCAACAGCCTTATGCCAAGCAGCGGATACAGACTTGGATTGATACTTTCTCTGATTATGCTATTATCTCCGACTGCTAGTGCAGGAGTTTCATATTGGGCTGGTCCATCAGTAATCAATATAAATTCAAATACAAATTCTGCTACTGCTTTTGAATTACCAGGAAACTCTACAATATTAGAAAGCTGGATTCAGGTCGACACAAACTCAATGGGAACATCTAGTGATATAGGGATTTCCTGGGAAGAATCCGATTTTGATTCAGGCTTAATGCTAGGTACCACTCTAAATAATGAAGGTTTCTTACAACTCCAAGACGATGGAACCAGATCAAATATTAGTGATTTTGATGAAGGCGAAATTTCAGTTTCCTTCTCATCAGGTTATTCATTCTCTCCCGGATGGAGGTTAGTATACACACAATCAACATTTACGAATCTGTCATCATGCGAAACAGGAAAGGGAACCATAGTTCGTTATGGTCATGATGAAAGTTTTGATCAACTTCTACAAGGGGATGAAGTAACTGAGACAATTATATATTGCGAAACTTTAACATTCGAAGATACGGTTACATCATTATCAATTGATAATTCCGGATCGGGATACTCTCCCGGAAATCTTTCTGCATCGGGTGGAGGGGGTTCAAACTTTTCAGGTTCATACAGTATTAGTTCAGGGATAGAAAGTATTACCATTTTAGATGGCGGTTCAGGATATTCGTTGAATGATACTATTACAGCAGTATGTCAGCCACAGTGTAATGCTACGGGAACTGAAGCTGAGCTATCAATATCATCGGTAGATATTAACGGATCCATCAAAAATATATCAGTAAATAATCCAGGTTCAGGATATGTTATAGGCGACTCTATACAATTCTTAATCTCTCACTCCAGTGGAAGTTCAAGTGCAACGTTATCAGCTAATTTACAGCCTACAGGTAGAATTCATAGTACTCAGATAACCAATAGTGGCACAGATTATACCTCTATTCCTGATATTATAATTAGTGATTCTAATGGTTCAGGTGCAGTAATTAACGCTACTTTGGGCGCATATTTTGATTATGAAATCGACTTTGACCCAATTCCTAAGGGAGCAGAATGTCAGTATGGTGGTAAACTATTGAAATCAGGTTTAGATTATGATATGGACAGATATCTGGACCCCGACGAAATCTCAGAGAATACTTCATTATGTAACAATGCCAAGATTTGGTCTCCCACGACATTCAGAGGACTAAATGGTACAATATATGGAGACGAACTTACTCTATCGCACGGAATCATCCCCTCCTCTGCAGCTCAGGGTCGTGTATCAGCAGGAACACTACCAGGGGAACCAGTACCTAGAGGTACTGACAGCTTCATAGTAATACCTTCTGTACCCATTCCAGATAATAGATACATAAGTCAATATTACATGAATTTTGATCATTGGTATCACTTGGATACAACCATCAATGGTGGTGGAGATGGCGCCTGGTTGGAATATAGATTATCAACTGATAATGTATGGGCGGACTGGACTTATGTTGAAAATAATTCATTCATTAATGGCGAGTATACTAATACTATTTCCGCCGATGCACCAGTTCCCAATGGTGCTTCAACATCATTCTCAGTATTTGCAGACTTAGATCATAGTGGGTGGGTTGAGAGTAATGTTTCATTAACTGAACTTTCTGGAATTTATTCAGCTGACAGGATTCAATTTAGATTCCATATTTGGACTCATCCCAACGCAACAATTGAAAGACCGGGATGGTTTATTGATGATATTAATTTCAATAATGATGGAGTAAATCTTGGAGTTTGGCATCATGGCTGTTATGCTCCATCCGTTAGCTCTTGCACATATCTTCCGAATGCTTACGGAGTCCTGCAACGGGGGATCGATTTTTCTGGAACCAATTCCGCTTCAAAGATAGAACTTGATATGGAGTGGGATTTACAAGGTGGAAACTATGATAATGCATGTATTGAATTATCGTCAAATGGAAATACTTGGGCTGATATTTCATCAGCTACTGATGCAACTGTAAATCTGTGCTCTTCAAGAATTGATCCCATACCAGGAAATGGATATGAAGATAAATTTGGTACCGAATATGGAGATCAGAGTGGCGATTTCAGGACAATATCTTTAGGCATTCCTAATTCATTTCTAGGACTTTCTTCAGCATTTATCCGAATTGTGGTTGATACTAGTTCACAACAAAATTATGGCGGTAATTTTATTGATAATCGTGAGGGACTATCGATTTCCGAAATTCGTGTAGTTGATAATAACGGAAACAATCTATTTCTTGATAGCTTTGACAATTCATCTTCAATGACTCACTTTGGAATTAATTCCGGAGCTGACGATTGGAATTTTATTACTCTCGATAGAGGACGTCAAACAAATTTCAGAAATTTCGAAGATTCGACGGCTAATTCACCCACTGTAAATAATGCTGAAGGCTGGACGCGACAAACTAAGATGAATTCCGTGGCCCAGTGTGGATCCGACAGATGTAAATTCACTCTGAATAAAATGAGTCAAGATTCAGGTCCCGATACATCTTCATCATTCCCATATGCATATGGAATAGCCTTCTCAGGTAATTATGATAGTTATATCGACGAGGCAAAACTAATTTCACCTTGGTATGATATACCCCTCAATGGAACCTCTTATTTTACATTCGATCATTGGTCCTGTGC
>DAJW01000087.1:0-5034 GCA_002496485.1 Euryarchaeota archaeon UBA36 | reverse complement strand
TGGTATACGAGTACTGCAATAAATACTGCCGGGCATGAACTTGCAGGAAAAGCTACTTTTGCTACCAACCATTGTAATTATGGCGGATCATCTTGGACTTCGAATAGTGCAATGACCAATCTCCAGGCCAATCTTGATAATTTCAAAGGTCAACAAGTAAAATTCAAATTCTCATTTGGATCTAATTCAGGATATACAGCCGGTGGATGGTTTATAGATAATGCAGGAGTAAAAATAAATAATTTCAGCTCAGATGGAACTTGGATGAGTGACTTAGTATCTTTAGATGATCCATACTGTGAGAATTTCCAATCATTGAACTGTAACTTCAATCGAGGATTTATAGATATAGATGCGGAAGTCAATGACTTGGGATGGATTCGCGCTTCACTAATTGATGGGGAACAGGTTATTCCCGGATTTTCTAATGTCACATTTCCAATTAGCTTAGCAGGCATAAGTTCCGATTTCAAAATTCTAATTCACATAGGAACGGACAATCCAGAATTAACGCCATTGCTGAAGAAAATCTATATTGGCGGAAAAAGAATTCTAAATGCCGACTCTGGATACAATAGCTGGTCATTCAGTCCAGGAGTTGAAGTAGTAGATGATTTACTAAATGCAACAATTTTTACTGGAACAATCACTTCACCTTTTACCTATTCTACTAGGCCAATAAATAGTATTTCTCTCGCAGGAAATTTCTCAGTACATATATCCGTATCAATATTAGATCGATTCGGAAATCCAATAGGAAATCCAATTCAGCGAGGGGAATCAATCACATTCCAGTCCCCTCTAACGGGATTCGGAGTATCAGTAAATCTACCTACTAATGGTTGGATTGATCGTTTGATAATTTCATCTAGATTTGCCCAACCTCTTAAAGGTCCCACAATTGATTTGTTGGGCGATGGAAATGATTGGGAATTCCCTCCATCAGATGGTGAATTCTCTGATTGCTATGGCAATTTTGGGTGGCA
The DNA here is from genome assembly GCA_002496485.1 of Euryarchaeota archaeon UBA36. Classification (GTDB taxonomy): domain Archaea; phylum Thermoplasmatota; class Poseidoniia; order Poseidoniales; family Thalassarchaeaceae; genus UBA36. The sequence continues at coordinate 4,048 of DAJW01000087.1, read as the reverse complement.
ATCTACATTATGCATGAAAACGAGTTTGGATTCTGGAGAAAAAACAGGAAAAATTAGTCAGACCATTTATCTCGATGGAACGAATCACAATATCTCAGTCAGAATTCCAAATAATTCTTCAGTAAATTCCGGAATTATAGCAATTTCTCCAACTGGTGGAACCAATTTAGATTTTGGAGGCGGCGATTCGGATGGCTTCGAATCTCCGGTGATAGTTTCTGTAGCAGGTTCTACTAGGACTGGTGGTAGCGGAGAGTCAATATTTATCAGTCCACTCAGCCAAGGCCAAATTTCAGCAATAAATTTACTAAATCCGAGTCATACTGATGCAACTGGAAGGGAATGGATAGATATTCCTCTAGAATTTAGTTCTTCCACCCCCCAGACTATCACTGTAACCAGCATGGTAATTGCATATGATTTAATCGAGATAATTAGTGGATTAGGGCCAATAATTGCCGATTACCATTCTAATTTGGCACAAGATTATCCGCCACCCGAAGAAATCGGAATTCCAGTTTTTGTGAATTCATTAATTTCCGACCCCACAACAACAAGTCAAGGTGCAATTTCATTATCGGGCTCAGTTAATTTCGACTACATGTTTATCAATAGGGATTTTTCAGTTCCTAGTACACTATATCCTAATGGCGAGAAGTATGAGATAGTGACTAATCATCGCCATTTGATAGATAATGAGATGATTGCCGATATCACACTGAAAGGCTACTCTTCAGATGGAACATCTATCTCATTTAAGGTACATAGGAATTTAGGAAGTTGGAATACTGACTACTCATTTAGCGATGTTAGTGCCATTTGACAGATTTCTCTAGACCCAGACTCAAGTTTTGTAGAATTAATTACAAATGGAGATGGCCTTGAAGATGTCTCCGTTCATTGGAATTTTGATATTACTTGGTTATGGGATGACGTTGATAATATCCTTTGGGAAGCAAGTGCAAATAATGATGATGGAGAAACCATTTGGTCAGCCACATCTATTTCAGGTGGTTCTGGTTCAAATGCTGTCGAGAATGACTTACAAATAGATTCCTTCAAAGTTTTAGATAATCAAGGAAGAGATATTTCCAACACCAGAGATACTTTATTTTATCCATATCCAATTATAAACGGAAGTGATCTAACAATATCTGGCACTGTTAGATTCCAAGACTCAGTAGATGAAAGGCCCATGATGTCCGATTTCGAAGTGGGTGTCAATTCTTCAGGACAGATTATTGCATTACAATCTGGAGAAAATGGGACATTCTCAGGAACAATTAAGGCACCTAATAATACTTCAGAAATACACCTTTCCCCACTGCTACTTTCTGTTGGTGAGATTGGAATGAGTAATGGTGCGCAAGATTCAACTGGACTGGCCACAATTGTAACAGTGGAAGTTGATGATAATCCTCCAATTGCTGGACCAATTCTCATTGATTCTCCTATCGGTTTACAGCCAGCCGATGGAAATATAATTTCTCCCACCAGTTTATTTTCACCATTAATTACTATTACAGAAGATGAAGCTAGAGGAGGAAATATAACCTTAAAATTCTGGAGAGAATCGATTGATGATTTAAATCAAGATGGTTATGCAGACGAAGATGAATATCAATCACAGGTGAAACTCTTGAGTTCAGGATTGACAGGGGAACAACAGGTTAGATTTTCAGGAATTGATGTATCAACCATGGATAATGAAATTATACATCTATACGTAGAAGGTACGGACTGGGCGGGATTATCATATCTTCAAGGTGGAACGGGCGGAAGTTATGGAATAGAAAATTCTTGGGCTTCAATAGTTGTAGCTGAAGATGAAGCCTCATCATTCGCTGGTGCGATATTAGGTAGTGGACAGAGTTCTAATTCCGCATTTGACTTGGATAGAATTTCAAATGATGACGGAGAACATTATCTACTCCCCGGTCGAACACATTTTTTCAAAGTAAGGATTGATGAGCCAAATGGGTTCAATACCATAGATAATATCTCAGTTATGCTATGTGGATATGGAACTGATTTAGGTTTGATTTCATTCTCTCCTTTCACTTCTGAAATGTGGACTCCAAATGGTAGTATGTTAGAACCCATTAGTGCAGAAACTACGAAAATTACCAATCGAATAACTGAGTTAGAATTAGGTTTCAAACTTTCATGGGATTTTCCATTCGATTCTAGCAGTTTTAATTGTAACCCTAGGGTTAGTTTAGTAGATAACTTACATTCTATTGAATCTTCAGTATTGAGCTCATTATCTTGGAGACTCGATAATTTTCTAATCGCAAAACCCAATGCCATGGAAGATTTAACAATTCCTTATGGAGAAAAGACCTCTAATTCTATCTATTTAGGCCAAGGGGACGATTTCTCGATAACAGGTTCAGTTCATCATTTTGGAACTAATGAGGTACTATCTGAAATTTCTCCAGCAATGTATCTCGAGGCTACATTTACATACGGCGGTACTGAAATTATTTCTTCCACAAACATTCTACAAAATGCAACATTTATTGCCACTGTAAGCTTACCCCCAAGGCCACCATTACTTTCCGAAATGCCAATAAAATTATCCTTATTTGATTCCCCCGGACTTTCTTATTCATTAGAAAATTCTGAATATTCTATCATCGTAGATACAATAAGCCCATCTGCGGTATTCGATCCAAATCAATACCCAGAATCATCATTGCAAGTTATTGATTCTAATGATCTAGATTCCATTCCCGTTACCGTGACAATCATTGAAAATCTGGGAATGAAAGATGGACCTCTACAAGTTGCTTGGGAATTAGAAAGAAATAATCAACCAGTGCAAGATACAAAAACATTTACAGAACTTAATTTAGTATCAGTCGCGGATGGAAAGTTAATTTACTCCGATAATCTAGATTTTTCATCAATAGAATCTACGTTCATTGAAGGAGATAAAATTTCCTTTTGGATTATTTCTACCGATAAAAGTGGAAATGAAATTAACACTTTAGGCGGACCGGAAAATCCTAGGAATCCATCAATTAGAATTGTTGAATTTCTAGGGGCTTACACTCGTGAAGTAGTAGAGCCGAGTAAAGATCTAGCACTTGGAGATTCTGCTAGAATTGTGACATACTGGGAAAACCCAGGAAAGTTGGCAGGTTCAATTCAAGTTGGACTGTATGAGCAACTTTCCGATGGCTCTTGGAGGCCATCGAGTACTACTTTGGAAAATGGTGATTCTACAGTTTATTTACCACCCGGTAGCTCTAGTATAAAATTACAGTTCCAATATCAGACTTGGACTATCGGCCAGCCAATACTAGTACTTGTAATAAACGAAGACTTCGAAAACTCTAATTTACAAAATATCGAGATCCCAGGATTTACAGTAGTTGAAGCCAGTGCTAATACAGGATCGGACTATACAACTATCTGGGTACTAGGTGGAATAATATTGTTAGTTTCATTAATGGCGGCGGCAGTATATGTGATTCAGAATAGGGGTGAAGATTATTATTATGATGAGGATAACTCTGAGGTCGCAGATAGTACAATAGAAAACTCACAAAATGAATTGATTGAGGAGTATGTTCGCCAGCTAATTCAACAGGGATATGATGAGTCATTTGCTAGACAGACAGCTCAAGATTATTACTCCGATAACTAATTTTTTGATTTAGATAATTTGTAAACCATTGAAAAAAGCACATTTTACATTTTTTCTTACTACTCTGTTTATAGACTATGTGCTGTAAATGTAATTGAGGACTTTCCTCAGATGGGATGCGCATGGATACAGAGGTAGCTAATTTAGAAGAATTAAGAGGGGAATTAGAAGAGCTAAAATCACTAGTCAATACGTTATTGAATATTATCGTCGAAGAGTCAGATGGGGTACAATCTGGGAACGCACCGATAATAGGTAATAATCCTAAGAAAGGATACTCAATGTAAATCATTTATTTACTTCTTTGAACCTATAATTCAAAATGTTGTTGTTGCTCGGCGCTTCATGGCAGAGCAGAAACTGAGTTTGGAAAAAGTACTATTTGGAGTGGCA
>DAJW01000129.1 GCA_002496485.1 Euryarchaeota archaeon UBA36 | reverse complement strand
CATCGGTAGAAGTTTTTGTCTATGCAGCAGTTACTGAAAAAATTGGTGCCGATTCCTATGATAATAACGTGAAACCACATCATAATTGGAGATCATGGCTTTTGAACGATGACAGTGATGGTTTTGTAAATCTAAATTTGACACAAGGAATTCCTGTTGAGACTTCTTGGAATGAGTCTCTAAATGTAGTTAGAGGGACATCCGGGAAAACTAGTTGGGAGAATTTTTGGCCAGTTATTGCATTAATGGATGGGCCATATACATCTTACAATAATGTTTATTCTGCAATAGATCTAGATATGGGGCCATTAGTGGATATCGGAATTAGTGAACTAAATGTAATAAATAAAAATGGAAATTCTGGATTTATATCTGGCGATATACTAGAACTCGAAGTAGAAATTACCAACAGAGGAGTTGAAGATTATGATGAAGGAGGAGATATAGAATTATACTCTATTGAAGGTGCTCAAGAATACTTAATAGGTTATTCTCCAATTTCATCTTTACAAATTGGTACAAACCAAAAGTTCAGTTTTGATTTTAATACCTCTGATGTCTCACTCCAACCATCGGGAGTAAGTACTTTTAGAGCTAAACTGATAAATTTACAAGGAGATAGAAACTCTACAAATAATATTGTGGATGAAATTTCCTATCACGATATGCCACCATCTCCCTCAATGCCGGTTGCTACAAGCTCCACTATATTCGAAAGAGGTCAATCAATTGTATTCGAATCATCTGTAGTTTCTAATGATTTAGTTGATGATATTTATTCTATGAGTCCAAAATTACAATATTCTAAGTCAGAATCTCTCGATTGGGAAGATTCTTGGATAGTAAGCTCTAGAATTCAAGGATTTGGTACAAATGCTGTTTTTGCACACCAGATACAAACTCCAACATCAGCTGAAGCAGGTTACTATGATATCAGAATTAGATGGGAAGATGGTAGTGGTCAACTAAGTGATTGGTATGTAGTTGATGAGGCATTCAAACTAGTTAATGCACTACCAAAGGTATTGAGTAGTATCGATGTAGGATTTGTTGGTAATCCAACAGCAAAGGTGGATACCTTAGAAATAATTTCATTAGTAGGGCTGATCAGAGATGCGGAAACTCCCCTCTCTATGCTAGAAATTAGTAGCAGCGACCCACAATTCAAATCATGGAATCCCGCATCATCCGAAATTACTGTTAAATTTGACGAAATATTTTTTGATAATAGTGGAAATCCATTACCTCAGACAATTGGAATTACTATGAGTGATGGAGAGGATATAAACTCTGGAACGATATTTTTCAATATTATTGAGAATGGCGCTCCAAGATGGCATCCTATTCCTGTAGTTTCAGTACCGGAAGGTGGAGATAATAGTATATCTTTAACAGCCTATATTTCTGATACATTGGATGATGGAGTTACTTCCAATCCGACATCAGAACTTTCAATTTCGATAATTAAAAATGATTATGAAGACTTGATTTCTGCATCGATTCAAAATCAGATTCTCTCTATTTCTACAATCAATTTAGATTTCTTTGGCCCATTAGAGTTGACAATTAGAGCGAGTGATGGAGTAAAATATTCCGATACAACCATTTCCATATTCGTCTATAATATTAATGATCCACCTACTATATCGTTAGATTCAATACCTAAGTTGACAATAAAATCGGGTGAACAAAATTCAATCAATATAAAATCAGTAATAGCTGATGTAGACGACCCAGATTCAGAAATATGGGTTACAGCATCCTCTGCAATTTCGGGGTCAGTAAGGTACAATTATTCTAGTGGATTTTTATCATTTTCATGGGATGAACCCGGCACTCATCAAATAACTCTAACAGTAGTCGATAGGCATGGTGGTTGGTCCACATCAAATATTTTAGTTGAAGTATTGGATAAAAAACCATTATTGTGGTTTGAAGATGATATCGGAGGAGATTTACAACCTATTGTGGAAAATGCATATTATGGGATGAATCCTACTGTGAGAATCAATAATCTTGGAAATTTACAACTTTCTGAGATAAAGGTATTATGGACTGTATGTAACAGTTTTTTAGGGATTTGTCATTCAAATGGTTTATCTGATAATTTAGGACCATTTGAGATTACTCCATCTAGTGGGTCCGGGTTAGGAATTGGTGATTATATCACATTATCAGTTGATTCAGTAGATTCCGACGGATGGGACAGGGCATCTACCAAATTATACAAATTGGCAGCAGTCAATTCCCCATTCGATCTCCCTACATCAACATCGCAGAATCCATTCATAGATTCTGAAAATGACCCGAATCCAAATATTTTAAGCAATGAATTAGATGCTAATCAATTTACTCCATTAGTATACATAACTTTTCTACTAATGTCCATATTTATTGGTACTATGGTAGGTTTATTCTTTTCAAGGACTAATAAGGATGAAATAATTGATAATTTTCAATCTTCTACACTCAAGAAACAATTGAAAACTTTCGAAGAAAATAAGAAATACTCACAAAAAATTCCTAAAAGCGGCCTTCCCGAAGGTTGGACAATAGAACAATGGAATCACTATGGCGCTGAATATTTAAGAAAATTAGACCAATCTAAAAAGCAATAAATTGAATTTTGATGATAACATAGACTAAGACGCACCTTCAATAAGGTCCTATTAGTAGGGTCTAGTAGGAATCGCAATGGTCGAGGAAGCTGAACTCAAAAACTCAGTCGATGAGAAGGAGCAGGATTCGTTAGAATCTTGGGAGGATGGTGCTGCCTTTGGAGCTTCAGAAGATAAAGATCCTATATGCGAAATTCCTGTAGAAGAATGGATTAAGAATATTGACATAGAATCCACAGAACAAGTTCCAATACCCGAAAAATTAGTTGACCAGGTAATTGGACAAGAAGCCGCATCTATTGTTGTTCGTAAAGCCTCTGAACAACGAAGACATATGATAATGGTAGGAGAGCCTGGTACAGGGAAGTCTATGCTTGCAAGATCAATGACGGAATTTCTTCCAAAAGAGCAGTTGGAAGATGTATTGGTTTACAGAAATCATGAGGATGAAAATGAACCAAAAGTACGGACTGTTCCCGCAGGTCGAGGCTCTAGGTTAATTGCGGAGCGAAGAAACTATGTACGTCAACAAAGAGAAAGAACCAATAGAACTCTCCTCTTCATAGCATTGATAATAGGGGCCGCATTGCTACTTGCAACTATTTCTAGTGGTGAAATTTTAACATTTATTTTTGGTTCATTCATTCTAATATTTGGCTATTTCTTCCTTAGATCTAGGTTAACAGCAGGCGATGAAGCCAATATTCCAAAATTACTTATAAAACACGAAAGAAGTGATGAACCGCCGTTCGTTGATGCTACTGGAAATCTTGCAGGGGCATTATTAGGAGATGTAAGGCATGATCCATTCCAATCGGGGGCAGATTTAGCCACACCTGCACACGAGAGGGTCGAGCCAGGAGCGGTTCATCGAGCACACAAGGGAGTTCTATACATAGATGAAATAAGAATGCTGAGAATGGAAGAACAGCAAGCATTACTTGTCGCAATGCAAGAAAGGGAATTAGCAATTAGTGGAAGGTCAGAAAGATCATCTGGAGCACTTACTAGATCAGAGCCAGTTCCTACAGACTTCATTCTTGTAGCTGCGGGAAATTTAGATAGTATTCAGCAAATGCATCCAGCTTTGAGAAGTAGAATCAGAGGATATGGATATGAAGTTTATGTTAATACAGACATGCGAGATTCAGAAAGAAATAGGCGTAGATTAATTAGATTCATAGCACAAGAAGTAAGAAATGAAATGAAGAAAGAGAGTGGTAAAGCCATACCCCATTTCGACAAGAATGCTATTTCATTAATACTTAAAGAAGCACAAAGAAGAAGTGGAAGGAGGGGAAAACTATCTCTCAGATTAAGAGAACTAGGTGGTTTAGTAAGGATAGCAGGAGATTTAGCTGCCGAGGAAAAACTATCTTTAGTAAGTGCAAAACATGTAGAGAGAGCTAGAATGATTGCTAAACCTTTGGAGCAACAGGTAGCAGACAGATACTTAGAGCGACAATCCGAGTATTCGATGCTGGTCAACAAAGGGGCACGTGTAGGTAGAGTCAATGGCCTAGCTGTTTTGGGAGCAGATACTGGAATGTCTGACTATTCAGGCGTAGTTTTACCTGTAGAGGCTATGGTAACTCCATCACAGGGAAGATCAGGACAAGTTATAGCAACAGGGGGATTATCTGACTTAGCTAAAGAAAGCGTTACTAATATTAGTGCAGTTGTCAAGAAACTAACTGGAAAAGATATCAAGGATTTCGACTTACATGTACAATTCCCTGGAACTCATAATGTTGATGGAGATAGCGCTTCTATAACCATGGCTACTGCAATAATTAGTGCCTTTGAAGGGATTCCGATTGAGCAAAATTTAGCTATGACTGGATCACTTTCAGTGAGAGGGGAGGTATTACCTATTGGTGGAGTGACTGCAAAAATTGAGGCCGCTGCAAAATCCGGAATTACCAAAATCGTGATTCCAAGATCAAATATACAGGATGTTCTCATCGATGAAAAGTATGAATCAATTGTAGAAATTTTACCTGTAGACTCTCTCGATGAAGTGTTGAAATATGCTCTGGTAGGCAAAGAAGAGAAAATCAGTCTTGTAGAAAGATTAGCAAAAGTAATCGATACAATATCTACAGGATCTGAGGTAATATCTTCAGTGTAGTACAGCCAATATTCAAAACCACATTCTCTAACCGAATGAGGAATATGTATCAGAACCAACGTTCTCCGATGACAATATTATTTCTAGTCGTTTTTGTAGATATGTTAGGATTCACCATTGTAATCCCATTTCTGACATATTTTATTCAAGACTTGGCATCTAATCAAGGAATTTCAGATATTGGGAGTCGGGATTTCTGGGTCGGATTTGTAATAGCGATTTATGCCTTAGCTCAGTTCATATTCACTCCAATTTTAGGTACTTTGAGTGATAGATTCGGTAGAAGGCCAATACTAATGTTTGGCTTGATTTCAAATTCTATTTTCTTTATTGTTTTTGGGCTTTCAAATAGTCTCGAAATGGCTATAATCGCTCGTTTCTTATCGGGAGCGGGAAATGGAAATATTGCTGTTGCCAGAGCATATATTGGAGATATTAGTGAGCCAGAACAAGTAGCTAGAAGGATGGGGATGATAGGGGCAGCTTTTGGACTAGGATTCATGATCGGACCTTTCTTAGGAGGAGTTCTATCAGATCCTGCTGATGGAATAGGTGGAGTTTTCAATACATCATTCTGGGAAAAGTATCAATACTTACTTCCGTGTATTTTCTCGAGTATTTTATCTATAATTTCTCTAATAATGGCATATTTCTGGTTAAAGGAGAGTATAAAATTAGATTCAACAACTGGTAAAATTAAAGATTCTTCGACTAATTCAATAGCTAAAATTACCTCTGACATAATTGGCGTTCTTAGCATTCCAGTAATTTCTTCTTTAGTTCTGGTAAATTTTCTATTCTACATGGCTTTCAGTATGATGCATGGAACCTTTATTCTATACACAGCTATGCCAATAGAATCAGGTGGGCTAGGTTGGAGTGAAATGGAAAATGGATGGGTTTTTGCATTTATTGGATTATTAGGGGCTATAGTTCAAGGGGTATTAATTGGACCTTTAAGTGATAGATTTGGTATGTCCAAGCTAATGATGTTGGGGATATTACTCGCTGGACTCGGAATTTCCAGTTTACCATATGTAACTGCTAAAATGCCGATTCTTATACTCGGCCCCGCAGCAGGTCTTGCGATAGGAAACGCACTTTTTTCTCCAACTCAAAGTAGTGTTCTAACTGCAGAATCGATTGCTAGAGGGCAAGAATTAGGGATGATAATGGGAGCTCAAGAAGGTACTGCAGCTCTAGCAAGAATTTTCGGCCCTTTGTTCGCGGCGTTTTTATGGTCTGAAACTGTCGAGGGTACAGGAATGTGGACCTTTCATACATGTTTTAGAGTTGCTGGATTAATTTTCTGCTTTGCATTACTAATTCAATTTAATATAAAATCAAGTGAAAAAAACAATTTGGAGATTTAGTGATAAGATGATAATACCTGCAGTAGTTGCACACGGTGGAGCAGGTGCAGGTCCAGAAAGACTCGAAAATATAGAAAGAGCGATCAAAATTTCAACTGAAATATTAGTTAATGGAGGTAATGCAATTGATGCAGCGGTAGAAGGTTGTGTGGCATTGGAAAATGATCCGGTATTTAATGCAGGACAAGGATCAGTATTTCGAACCGATGGCTCAATCTCTTTAGATGCATCAATTCAAACCTCAGAAGGAAAAATGGGTTTTGTAGTAGATATGAAAAATACTCCAAATCCAATAAGAGTTGCAGCAGATTTATTGGAAGAAAAAATCAATGGACTTTGTGGAGAAGGCGCTAGAATTTGGGCAGACAAAAAAGGCCATGTACAATCTAATGTTGAAGGAAGGGAGCCGCATGATGAAGTCAGCGATACAGTTGGAATAATCACTAGAGACTCTAATGGAATTATAGTATGTGCAACAAGTACAGGTGGGTGTGGACATAGGCCACCAGGAAGAATTGGCGATGTACCATTACCAGGTTGTGGTTTTTGGGTTCAAGAAGGAATTGGTGTTGGAGCCACTGGGGTAGGTGAAGAAATCACAAGAGCTTTATTGAGTTACAGAGTAGTTGAAAAAATATTACAGGGAGATAAAATCAGAGATTCTATGAAATGGGCGCTAGAAAATATTATTGATTCAGGCTCAGAAGTTGGGTTAATCGCGCTAGGATCTGAGGGCCCCGGTTTTGGACTCTCAAATAGGAAGAATATGCCTTGGGCTTCTTGGATTTATGAATAATAAATAGGGATGTACTTAAGGAGTATAACTGGTTGGTAAGTATGGAGATGGCACAGTGTCAACAATTGATTCGCGTATTCAACAGATTTCTCAAGTATTAACCCAATTGGACGACAGTCAAGTACCTAGAAATATCAGATCAGCATCTAAAGATGCAGTAGAAAAGTGGCTACTTAATAAAAACAAAGATATGGATGTAAGGCTAGGAATGACTGCATCAATTCTCGATGATATTTTCAATGACCCAAATCTCCCTACCCATTATGGCCCATTATGCTTGCAAATTCAAGCTACTCTAGAATCGATGTTAAATGAAGTCTCTCGCTCCTAGTATCAATAATTAATTTTCTTGGATCCAAATCGTAATTTTCCAAATTGAATTAATTTAGTCTAGACATATGGCTTCATAATTAAAGTTGCAATTATAAACATAATTCCAGCTACAGTTAAGTCGATTATCATCCAAGATTTTGGCGTACTAAGTATTGGAGAAAGAAACTTAGCACCATAACCTAATGAGAAAAAGAACACAAAGGATGCCGTAATTGCCCCTAATGTAAAACCAGTCATATCATCGCCAACATATCTGCTTGATGTACCACCAATTAATATTAACGTGTCCACATAAACATGAGGATTAAGCCAAGTAAAAGCCAAACCAGAAAATATTGTTCCTCGAATAGTTCTTGATTCAATCTCTCCAGTTTCTAATCCCTTGGGATTAATGGCGGAATATATCCTCAATATACCATAACCAACCAAAAATGAAGAAGATGCAATTGCTATTATCGGCGCCCAATCATCCATTTCAGATAGTATTCTTCCGATACCCAATACGCCGGCAGTAATCAATAAAGCATCAGAAATAAAACAAACCAGACATGCTATAAGAACATACTTTCCTAGAAGTCCTTGACGAAGAAGATATACATTCTGTGGGCCAAAAGCTACAATCAAACCTATGCTTATTCCAAATCCTTCAGCCCATGCCAACCAAAATGACACATCACGTCTTCCTTCTTTCCGCTGCCTTCGGCCTCATTCCAGTATATCCACACTTTCTACAAGATCTAGGCTTACTTCCCCTATGCGTTGCTGAACACTTCATACATATCCACTTCTTCAAGAGTCTATTCTCAGCCTCAGGGTGCCTCTGTGCCATTGGTCTTCCGGCAGACATTACATTGATAACCACTTCCCAAAATTTATCATTTCAGCCAAAGCATTCAAACACCTATGTACATGTAGACAACACGTTGCCTGCATGTGCTGTACTCGGTGCCCAATGGGGGGATGAAGGTAAAGGTAAAGCTATAGATCAGCTTGCTACTATCTCAGACTGGGCAGTAAGATTTCAGGGTGGAAATAATGCAGGCCATACTATCGTAATAGGGGGGACTACTCTTAAGTTACATCTACTGCCTTCCGGAATAACAAATAAAGAA
>DAJW01000054.1 GCA_002496485.1 Euryarchaeota archaeon UBA36 | reverse complement strand
CAAGAAATAGCAAATTTATGCCTATTAGGAGGACATATTGGTAAGGATGGTGCAGGATTATGTCCAGTAAGGGGTCATTCTAATGTTCAGGGCGATAGAACTGTAGGTATAAATCATAAACCTAGTAATGGTTTTTTAGATAAATTACATGAATACACAGGCATTAATCCGCCTAGAAAACATGGTTTTGATTCAGTACAATCCGTTAATAATATGATTAACGGAAATACTGATATTTTCTTGTCGATGGGTGGTAATTTTGTTTCTGCAATGTCAGATACTAGTGTTACAGCAGATGCATTGAGAAAATGTAAATTAACAGTACAAATTTCTACAAAACCTAATCGATCCCATATAATCACCGGGGAGACAGCATTGATATTGCCATGCTTAGGTAGGACTGAAATTGATAACCAAAAAAATGGAAATCAATTTGTTACAGTAGAGAATTCCATGGGCGTAGTTCATAGTTCTAGGGGAAAAAATATGCCTGCTAGTAATAATTTGAAATCTGAAGTGGCAATCGTTGCGGGTATTGCTAAGGCCTACGAAGAAAGAGTACGCAAAAGAAATCATAATCACAAAGATATATGGAAGAGATATTTAGCATTTGACTGGATAGAATATTCAAATGATTATGATAAAATTAGAGATTTAATCGAAAAAATTATTCCTGGATTCGATGATTATAATGTGAAATGTAGATCGAAAGGTGGTTTCTATTTACCAAATCCACCTAGGGATGATAGAATTTTTAATACACAAACTGGAAAGGCGAATTTTCAAAGTAATGAAATGTCTTCACGTATGAAGTTTTTAGATTCTTCATTTATTATGATGACAATTCGTTCTCATGATCAATACAATACCACAATTTATGGAATGCAAGATAGATATAGAGGAATAGTAAAGGGAAGAAGAGTAGTTTTGGTAAATAAAGAAGATATGAATGACAGAGGTTGGAAAAAATATGATAGAGTTGATATAACGTCCCATTATTCTGGTGAAAAAAGATATGCAGAAAATTGGTATGTCATTCCTTATGATATTCCTAGGGGCAATGTTGCCACATATTTCCCTGAAAGTAACCTACTTATTCCATTAGATAGCGTAGCAGAAAAAAGTAATACTCCAACAAGTAAATCAGTTGAAGTTACAATAAAATTAAACAATACAAACTAATCTATTTTTGTCTTTTTTCCTGTTCTCTCAGTAAAATCCTACATCTACTAATCTGTTTTTCGCAATTATCTATCTCATCTTTGTCAAGACCTAGAATCTTAGATTGAGAAAAACATTTCAATGCATCGTTAAATAGCTCTAATGCAGCATATGAGGTTCCCATATTGTAGAGTGATTTTCCCGTTACATTTTCTGGGGATAATTCAATTGCCGTATGATATGCCAATATTGCCTCAGCATATCTGGTATTCAAAAATAATGCATTTCCTCTACCGTTGTGTGCATTAACTCTAATTTCAATTTCTTCTCTAGGACAACCACCAATAACTTTTTCGAAGCAAGTAACTGCCTGTTCATAGCTACCATCCTGAGTAAAATTAATACCTTTATTATACCACTCAATTATTGAATTTATATTACCATCTCTTTGATCATTGATATTTGAATTTTCTAATTTGTCTGGAATTATTAATAAATCATCCTCTTCCAAATTTTCATTAACTTCAACTTCTATTATTTCATAATCTGACTCTAATTGTTCTGCCTTTTTTCTGCATTCTACGGCCTTATCATTAAAACCAGCTGAGTCTAGAGTTTGTGCCATTCCTCTCCATATTTCTGGAGATTTTGGCGAATTATTCAGTAACCCTTTCCAAACAGAAATCGCAGATTTATAGTCCCCAGTATTTGATAAATATTCTGCATCCTGTATTGTATCTTTTGAATTAATATCATCTAGGCCATCGATAGGCTCGGATTGGATAAATACTTTCTCTATTTTTTTATTAACTATCCGATTGAGTTCTGAATTTTCTGAATCATTTATTAGTGCAGCTTCAGCGTAATCTATAGATTTTGAAATATCAATATCCTCTAAAAGAATTGCGAGATTTGTAATTGTAGGCTGATGATTGGGATATCTTTTGTCTACGTTTTCTAGTGCATTAATAGATTTGTCAATCATACCTTTGTTTTTGAATAACATACCAATATAATACCAGGCAGTAATATTATCCGGGTCGATCTTTAGGATTTCATTGAAAGAATCAATAGCATCCTCAGTTTCTCCACTATCAGATAATGTTCTAGCTTCGTCAATCATATCATTGATTTCTGATGCATTCATAGTACTTCGAATTATATTTTATGCATAAGTCTTAGTCATCATCCATGGCGGTATATTTGAAATCTATGTCCTTTACGTAGGGCCATGGACCAACCGATAAAAATTATGGGAATTTCAGGAAGTTATGATAATGATTCCGCAAATTCCAGACTTATTGAATTATTATTTCAAAGATGTAATGTTTTGGGAGCGGAAACATATGTCTGGGATAATAAAACTAAACCATTGCCTATAGTTGGTGAGGAAGGTAGCTGGGATAGTATTAATGTAAAGGAATTTCAAGAATTAGCATCTTCAGTAGATGCATTTGTCCTTTCAAGTCCAGAATTTCACGGTACAATGAGTGGAGTTATGAAAAATAATTTAGATTGGATATACTCAAAACATTGTTCAGGTAAGATTTTTGGATTGATGAGTACACTTGGTGGGCAGTCTACCAGTAATACTCTCAATCATATGAGAATTGTAGTAAGATGGATACATGGATGGGCTGTGCCAGAGCAAATTGCAGTACCAAATATAAAGAGTGCATTTGATGTAAATGGAGAAATAATAGATATTACTATCAATGAAAGATTGGATAAATTAGCGGAATCAATAGTATCAAACTCTAAGAAATTGAGGAGATAATCTAATGGATAGAGAAATACTTCCACCAGGAAGTTTAGTACTACTATCATTAATTTCAATATCAGGTTTAATGACTTGGTGGACTAATAATTTCACCAAAAGAACTGATTTAGTTAAGATTTTTGCTACTGTAGGCATAGCTTCAATGATTTCTCTATTAGTATTAGTATTTGTTGATTAAAATGATTCTACATAATTATCCAGTCAGGGCTCAGGTTTCATGGTATCTAAATAAAGAAAAATTTGTTTCGATAATTATCGAGAAAAAATTTAGTAGATTTGAATCGGTAATTGCCAGATTGACCCAAGCCCCTAAAAATTTAATTAGAACTTTAGATGATATGAATTCAAGACTATGGATACTAATGGATGGTAATAATTCAATTATTGAATTAATCGAAACAATGGATAAGGAATTTAACGAGAGGATTTATCCATCGGCCGAACGAGTGATATTATCTATTGAACAATTTTTAGATCTTGGATTAGTACATATTATTTCTAAAAATGATAAAGTTTATTGGAACATAAATCCGATTGAACTCGAGGATTAATGAGTTATTTTTTTGCTGATAATCTAATTTCTTCATTTCTTTTTTCTCTATATACGGATGAATAGTATATCATCAAAGGTATAACTAGTACCAAGAAGAAACATCCAGCAAGTGATGCAAAACTGTATGCAGTTTCTTGAATTGGATTTAATTTAAATTGCTCAATGGATACAAAATCATGAGATGTTATTTCTGCATTTATCTCAATCCCTTCACTTGAAATTATTTCCCCATCTCTGAGAATTGATATAGTCCATGTACGAGTTTTATTCTCATCTCTAATTACAGATTTTATAAAATTCTCAGCATTTTCAATATTTTCACTTTCTATGTATCCCTTTCCTTGAATTGGAAGATTCAATGATACTCTACCCTTAATTAGTAAACTACCGTTTTCCATCAGTATTGAATGTTTTGAAGAATATTCACAGGTATCGAGCAATCCAGAATAATCGCTTTGGGGTTCATTACAAACAAAGTTATCGGCATCCTTAATTCCTAGATTTGGCGAATAATACCACTCAGATTCAATTCCTTGAGATTCTACTTCTACAGTCAAATCTTCTAAAGGGGCGTTTTCGATACTAACATTAATCCATGTAATCGCTGATTTAGTAGTTGCATACCAATCAGCAGATCCATTTTCTTCCAATTGTAATTCTAATATTTCATTAGTATTGGTTGTTTCGTAACCATAATATTCCGAATCTACTGTGTTTGAATATACAGCATATGACAAAATTAAAATTAGCATTAGGCCAGTTCCTACCATTGTTCTAAGCATATTTGGGTTTTTAGATAACGAACGACGCACAATATACTGGGGCACACAACTAGTTTTGAATACTTGTAGAATTCCAGCACATTTATTTATAAAAACTGAAAAACACGTCATCACGGTTAAATATGGTCTGTTGGACGGCCGGAACGACGGTGACTAGATGACAACATACTATGATGTTCCAGCTGACCAGTTAATTTCCTCATTATCTTCTAAATTAAAGGAAACTGGCGCTGTTACTCCACCAGAATGGACATATTATGTTAAAACTGGGACGCACAAAGAACGTCCACCTGTACAGGATGATTGGTGGTTTATTCGTTCTGCAGCAATATTCCGCAAAGTTGCCATCAAAGGACCTATAGGTACAAATAGGATGTCTCAAGAATTTGGAGGATCAAAAAATAGAGGCGTGAAGAGGAATAAGGCTGTATCTGGGTCTAGAAACATAACAAGAAAAATTCTACAACAACTATCAGAATCGAATCTTATTATGAATTCGATGAATTCTACAGGAACAGTAAATAGAGGAAAGATTCTATCTCCTTCTGGACAATCTTTAATTGATTCTGTAGCAAATGATGTTCGGCCATTAGCAGAAGAGAGATTCCCAGAACTATCTAGATATTGAGGTGATAAAATGGCTAGAAATAAACCATATGCAAAGAAAAAACGTCTTAATAAAGTGACTAAACAAAATAAGCGTGTACCGGTTTGGGTAGTTATGAAAACTAATAGAAAGATGAATACACATCCAAAAAGACATATGTGGCGGAGATCTAAATTACAAAGGTGATATAATGGCTGAGATTAAAGAAATGATAATTCCATTAAGGGCTGCATGGAAAGTTCCAAGGACTCACCGCGCTAAAAGAGCTATGGCAGAAATTAAATTACACGTCTCTAGACACATGAAAAAGACTGAAGCTGAGGAAATTTGGATTGATGAATCTGTTAATCATGCAATTTGGTCTAGAGGTATGCAACACCCGCCAAGAAAAATAAAGGTAATATGCACTAGAGAAGAGGGATTTCCTCTTGAAGTTAAATTAATGGATGATTAGCATGGGAAATATTAGACCTTCTTTTATAAAAACCAGAGCCCTTAGATTAATTGAAATATATCCTGATCAGTTTACAGACGACTTTGATAATAATAAAAAAATGGTATCAGAATTTTCAGATGTAGATAATAAGAGAATGAGAAATTGGATTGCAGGATATATTACTCGATACGTACAACGTAGAACAGATTGAACACATATGATGTTTTCCGATTGACATGGGCGACAACAAGCAAGTTCCATTCCCCAAGTTTTCAGATAATATCTGTATAGTGTTAATTAGACCCGAAAATGATGGTAATATTGGTGCAGTGGCAAGAAATTTAATGAATTTTGGAATAATCGATTTAAGGGTTGTTGGTCATTCAGGCATTTGGTCAGAAACAGTTAGGAAGAGAGCTAAAAATGCACAGTTAGTTTTGAAGAAGGCGCGAGTTTATGAATCCCTAGAAAAATCGGTATCTGATTGCTCAATTGTAGTTGGAACTTCAGGTAAGAGAGAGGGTGGAAATAAAACTGCTTATCGTCATTTTTTGAGTCCAGATGAATTACCTTTCAGACTTAATAATATCGAAGGTAGAGTGGCCATAGTTTTTGGTCCAGAAGGGAAAGGATTGTTAAATGAAGAACTAAAGAAGTGTGATTTATTGGTTAACATAAATACTTGGCCAGGTTATCCTATTCTTAATCTCAGTCACGCAGTATCAATAATTTGCCATTCCTGGTTTAATAACAAAAATAATTATCAAGAAATTGACGATAGACTATTAAGTCCTCAACTTAGAAAAAAATTACGAATTGAAATAAAAAGACTAGTTGAAAATATGAAAACTAAAGATCATAGAAGAGCAGGGATTGAAGATACATTGTTAAGAGTTATAATGAGAGGTTTACCAAAGGATGATGAGATTCACAGAATTCTGGCAGTAATTACTCAGGCTGCAGATTCTTTTCAAGATTAAGCCAAATTTTTATTCTAGAAAATAATATTCTAGAAAATACCATAGAAAAAAATAATAAGATTATCGAATAGTATATTCCATCTTCAAATTCAGTGGCAAATATATATGATATAATGAGTATTATAGGACCATATATGGCCCTAAACAATGAATAAATTATGAATGTCCTTGAATAATCATTTTCAATCAATCTATCTATTATATTTGACAACCTAAATGTCATTTCTTTCACTCCAAGAGGCGTGGGATTTTGGAGTCTCTCTGACAATGAATGATTTTAGAGTTATCTTATTTCCATATTTAGATATAATTCTAGGCTTCA
>DAJW01000055.1:2392-4670 GCA_002496485.1 Euryarchaeota archaeon UBA36 | reverse complement strand
CACCTAAATACAATTTACAAGGTTTTGAAGGAAAATAATCTGGAACAAGAAATTAATCTTGCAGCTATTGCCAAAAGGGAGGAGACATTATTTAGATTAGAAAAAGAACCAATAATTCTAGACCGAAAAGGCAGAGTTCTAGTTCACGCTAGAGATGAAGCACATAGGTTTGTTAATACGTTTCATAGAAAACAGAGGAATCGAAGTAAAATCAATGATCCGCTGCAAGATGTATTAGGATTGGGTGCTAAAAAAATGCAAACTTTATTGCGACACTTTGGAGGTAGAAAAGGCGTGGAACACGCTAGTATCAAAGATTTACAAACTGTTCCGGGCATAGGTAATTCTTTGGCTGAAAGAATTTTTAAAGCAATAAATCCTTGATATTATATTAGTCATTTGAAAAATCCTTGAACTGTTCTAAATCGCCATGCATTCCGCTACTATGGAATCCTTGTAAGTCTGAAAATTCATTATCTCCAATCCCAACTTTACTTGCTTGAGCCGATTTAGCTTGTCTTCTTTGCTTCTTCTTTCTTCGCTTACGAATTCTTCTTCTAATCATCAAGAAAATCAATAATACGACAAATGTGGGATAAACCCAAAACTGGGTAATCAAATAGACCCAGGATACTTCAATTCTAAAGGTAATAGTATCCTCAAATTCACCATTAGGAACAGTATAGGTGATTTTCTGTCTTCCATCCACTTCCTTCAATTCTAAATTACCTGAAGTCGAAGTCGCATCTACGAGAGTAATTCCTCTAGGCAGTGTAATTGACATTGGACCACTAATCTTGGCTTCAAATTCTTCGTTTACTGAAGTATTTCCAGAAAAGGTATAACTCAACTCCCCTTGTTCAGGTTCAGGATAAGTTAGTCCTTGACCAGAAACTAAACTACTGGAAAGACTGCTACCCATTGCTTCTGCTACATTGACCATTGGGCTGAGGAAATAACTTCTCATAGCATTCGCCAAAAATGATACTTCAAGACTGTCCATATCTCCATTAATCATTTCACCAATATTTCCATCAATATCTAGTTTAAATTCAACTTCTGGAATCTTTACACTTAGAGTGATTGGCTGGTCATCTCCGATAGTTAAATCTGGAGAGCCCAAACCATCAACTGAGGTCTTTATCTTGAATCCATTTAAGTCAACTCTAGTAAATGGAGAATTTTCTTGTTCTGGTATTTTTTCTCCTGTTTGCTGAATTAAATCTGTCAAAATATCACCTATATCTTTTGAGAAATCGGTAAGTCCTTGTTCAGTGAAACTAAAGGATAATTCTTCATCACAAACTTCCAAGTCTTGGTCGTCATTGCATATACTATCTGGCCCTTCTATCTTATAGGGTTCCGTCATTCTACTGGCGATATCTAGCCCTAACCTGATTAAGTCTGAAGGAAGTGCCTCCATATGGACTTGAGTGGAACCTGATTGATTTAATCTGTCAAGTGGAACTGTAATTCTATGAATTGATACTTCTGCATCCAAAGCAAAGTCTAGAGATACTGATTGACTCCACTCATTTATTCTTAATGCTGAAACATCGAAATCAATCGAACTTGTAATACAGGTTCGCTCCAAAGTTGTACAGACTACTTGGCCATCTGAATTCTTGATTTCATTTCTCCAATCATAAGGATCTGTACCTGCAAAGGAAATTTCTGAATTAGAATTATTGTCTAAACTATGCGTTAGAATAATACTATTTTGTCCATCCATCGTTCGAACCCATCCAGGTAGTACAATTTCTAGAGTTAATTCTGAAGGAGGCAAATTTGGCGGTATTATGCCTGCTAAATATTCTGAAGATAATGCGGTTTCAATTGAAAGCCCACTGTTTAATACACTTCTAAAGTCATTTTCAGTGATTACATCAAGGAACTTAGCGATGTTCTCATCTCCGTTATTTTCCTTTAGGATGTCAATTAATCGCATTGAAAATGGTTGACTAGTAGTCCTTAGGAAAACTGGATATTCCTCAGTCATAGCGGATGGACCCTCTAAGCAATAATGTATAACAAAACCAGGATCTACAGTTTCAGAGCATCCAGTTGAATGTGAGTAGTTTAGACCTCCTGGAGCCCCTAATCCATCAGATAAAGCGTCAGATACCCAATACATCTCATTCATCTGAATCTGTTCAATTCCTGCAACTGTCGATGAAATACCATCGGCGATAGATTCAATCGGGAATTGTGAAGTAAATTCTGTTAAGTCTACTAGACCATTGTGATATGCGAGTCTTATTCCATCGGAAGTAACAAC
>DAJW01000055.1:0-2002 GCA_002496485.1 Euryarchaeota archaeon UBA36 | reverse complement strand
TCATCTAAATAAGCCATCTCAACTATAAAATCTAAAGTTGCAGCAGATTCATCGGTTAAATCTAACTTAATATTCAAATCAAGCGCCTTACTAGAATTATCAATACTAACTGTATTTGTTGAAGTCCTATTTTGATTTACTATTGTGACAGAAATTGGGGTTATCTCGTCATCACTTCCAACAGCATCTCTGTGGTCTATTCCCCATTCACCAGCAAAATAAGATGGTGGGCCAAAACGTAAAGATAAATCTCCTATGTCGTCAGGGGCTACGGATTTAATATTAGCATAATCTGGAGGAGAGAATGAATAATTGCTTTGATGTCCTGGCAAAGTTACCAATGAAAAATCAGTAGTTATTTCAGCACCCATTACAAGTAGTCCTTGATAGGTCCTTTCCAAGTCAAAACTAGAACTAGAATTGAGATTAAATGCACTTTCTGTTAGAGTTATATCTAATGAAGAGGCAATACAAATCGGTGGATGAAAAGCATTGTTGACGATTTGGCCTTCTGAGGAATAAACTGAGTCATCATCCGGACTTGATGAACAAGGAATTGTTTGTCCATTATTGACGACTGAAGGGACATAATCTGTCGATAAAATGGTTGTATCTCCAAATCCAGATTCTAGAGAAGTCTCCAAAGCATTACTAACTTCTGAAATCAGTTTATTGCTTACATTTGTCCCCATGCCAGGTAATTGATCATCAAAATAATTTCTAATTAGGTCAGCAGGTGCGCCGTCAGTCGAGTCAAGTCCATCTACGGCAAGTGCTGATTCTATCGCCGCAATATTAAGACCTAAAGCAGATCTATTGAATTCGTGAATTGCCCATGTCAAATCAAGGCGGATTTTTGAGGTATCTAGTAATTTAAAATCATATGTCCCGTTAACCCAATCTTGCTGGTTAGGAGTCTCATCATGCGCTGAGTTATAGTCATCACAAGCACCGCCTGAATCGGAACAACTTGTCATTCCACTGGCACTCGCAAGTGGTGCGAAAATCTGTAACAAGAGTACAGATTGTATAATTAGAATCATCATTTTCGAACTTTTTTGACTTGTGACTTTGTCCACCGTCATGGCTAGCCTACGAGAGAGACATTCAAAGCAATTACCCTCGTGAGCGTTGTATGAGCGATGTTGATTTCACTATTGGTAAAACAATGGTGATTTTAGCACCATTACAAAAATCAGACAAAATAAAATCGATATTAATTGAAAAAAAAGTATTCCAAAATAAGTTTAGACCACAGAGATTTTCTGATAAATTAGCATTACCGATTAAAGATGATTATGGCACTATTTTTGAAGAATTATGTCAATTATTTCCCGACTTTTCAAACGAGTTGGAACTACTTGAAAAAAATCTAGAAAAAAATAAACTCGGTTTGTCTCCGGCAGAATTAGTAAAAGAAGAAATAAAATTATGGCTGCAAGAAAATAATATCAATTCGAATAATTTACTAGAAAAAACCCCTAAAAAATGGGAACTGTTAGGCAATCTTGTTTTACTGCCATCTTCATCATTTATGGATAATGAATGGCAAACAATACTAAAAAAATGTGATGAAAAACAAATTGAACGTT
Source organism: Euryarchaeota archaeon UBA36 (assembly GCA_002496485.1). Taxonomy (GTDB): domain Archaea; phylum Thermoplasmatota; class Poseidoniia; order Poseidoniales; family Thalassarchaeaceae; genus UBA36. The sequence continues at coordinate 410 of DAJW01000055.1, read as the reverse complement.
TATGGAAACTAATTTGTAAATCCCTAAAAGTTGAAAAACTGGGCCGACAACAACGGATTTCAAATGATATTGTTAGATCTTCACAAGCAGAATTATTGCTTGGAAGTGATGGATGGGTCGAATTGATTGACCATGGCGTTCACTTCGGCTTTGATGCGACAAAAGTGATGTATTCATCAGGAAACATAACTGAAAGACATCGTATAGGAAATATCGACATGGATGGAGAAGTAATTGTTGATGCCTTTGCTGGAATTGGATACTATTCGTTGCCGATGCTAGTTAGAAGTAAAGCTAAACATGTACATGCTTGTGAAATTAATCCTAATTCAATTAAAGCACTAAATTGGGGGGCGGAAAAGAATTGTGTTGCGGATAGAATAACCATTCATGAAGGGGACAATAAACTA
>DAJW01000132.1:5413-5655 GCA_002496485.1 Euryarchaeota archaeon UBA36 | reverse complement strand
CATAGACAAAAACTTCTACCGATGATAAAGCTCCAATATATGTAGAAACTAAAGAAATGGTAACTATGTCTGTTGATGAATTGAGGCTTGTAGATAACTCTAGGGAAAAATCGTTAGATTGAGCACTCATACACCCTCCACTAGAAAAGCCAGAATCATAGTTATTATTCCCCAACGATCCCGTAATTTTGCATGAAGATGATTGTTTATCTCCGAAAGAAAATGTTGGATAGACATAATTA
>DAJW01000132.1:0-5077 GCA_002496485.1 Euryarchaeota archaeon UBA36 | reverse complement strand
AATCTGTAACATGATTTATTCTATCTATTGGTGAGTCATTTGGCCATCCTTGATTTGATTCAAAGAAGGATACGAAAGTAAATTCTTCGGGATTAGTGGATTTCAGATTTGATAATGAAGGAGAGGCACTGTTCATACATGGACCACACCAGTGAGCGCCCACATATTCGCCAAATACAGTGTGCCCTGGACTTACAGCATACATTGGAACCTCAATCTGGGATAGTTCAATTCTTTCTTTATTATCGTAATATCCGGAAAAATTAGAGAATGGGGTAGAAAGTAACATTATTGCTATCCATAATGAAGGGTTGTATGTTAGCCTCCATATGGGATGCATCAATTTTTGAGAATAGATGTTATGTATAATCATACTGGGAGATTTATTCATCTAAGTAAAATTTACGATAGAGAAGGGTTTTGAAACTAATTGCCATCCCTTAGCAACATGGATTCCATCGGAGAGTGGTTAGCCCTGAGGGAGGATGATGGTAGAGCATACATCCTGCAAAGAAATCCTGGAGAAGTTAAAATAAAGGGATTAGGGAGATTTGATCCATATGAATTATTGAAGGGATTTAGTATAGGTGATCGGATTAAGATAGGACAGAAATCTCTTACCATGGTTAAACCTTCCATCACTGAAGCGAGAAGGAATATGGCCAGAAGAGCTCAAGTGATTGGCATAAAAGATTCTGGTTTTATCATTTCATGGATGGGAATTGGGGCAGGATCAAGAGTCTTGGAGGGTGGCCATGGATCCGGCGGTCTTGCTATGAATTTAGCTAGCGTATTAGGGTCTTCGGGGACTTTAATATCTGCAGAGTTACGTCCTGAACATGCTGAGGTTGGCATTAAAAATATGGAACGTTTGAGTGAAATACTTCCTGAATTTCCTAAATGGGAATTCCATCATGGAGATTTGGGTGGAGTTAATGATTTAGTAAAGAAAACCTGTCATGAATTAGATGCGATAATTATTGATGTAGCAGAACCCTGGATAATTGTTGATAAAATAATTCCATTACTCAGGATGGGAGGGAAAATAGCTTGCTACTGTCCAACAACTTCACAACTAGAAAAATCATGGATAAAACTAGAAGAATGTGGGCTATCCATAGAATGGTCTGGAGAAATGATTGAAAGAAGGTGGTCTATTGCTAGTAAAGGTGGAGTAAGGCCCAGCAATACCCCTATTGGACACACTGCTTTCATAATAATTGCAACGAAGATTGCCTTAGATGAACAGGAGTAATCTTTCATAACCCAATCCTGATTCGAAGTATCATGAGAGATAGTAGCGAGTGGGAAAGTACGTCCTATAGAACTCACACAATTGGACAGGTTGTTACCGGGGGAAAGAATCTAATTGGAAGTGAAGTAACAATATCTGGTTATGCGGAGTCTATCAGAGGCAGAGGGGCGATATGTTTCCTGATGTTGAGAGATGGTACAGGAAAGATTCAAGCATTTCTAAAAAGAGATAATATGGATCAAGAGAATTTTGATATGATTCAGTCTACATCGAGAGAATCTACAATCTGTGTAACAGGAGTAGTTGCAGAAAAAAGGCCACCAAAAGTAGCAGAAGGAGATCCCTTACCTAATCCAGAATTTGAAATTAGTGTAACTAATGCTACGATATTAGCTGTTGCTGATGCTCCTCTGCCAGTTGGAGTCACAGATGAAGTAAATGTGGGGCTTGATGTACGCCTAGATAATCGTCACTTGGACTTGAGGAGAGGTCATGTTAATGCAATGTTTTTACTTCGGAGCAAGGTACTTGAATATGGAAGAATTCACCTAATTTCTGAAGGTTTTCAAGAGATTAATTCGCCAAAAATTATTGCTGCTGCAGCTGAAGGCGGGACGAATCTTTTCCCTATGAAATATTTTGATACTGACGCATTTTTATCCCAGAGTCCGCAACTATACAAGCAGCTTGCAGTACTAGGTGGTCTTGAAAGAGTATTCGAGATTGGCCCAGCATTTCGAGCAGAAAAACATGATACCTATAGGCATCTAAACGAATTTATATCATTTGATATAGAAGGTGCCTGGATGGATGATGAAGATGTTATGGGAGTTCAAGAAAGAATGATTAACTATATTTGGACAAAGATTTCAGAGAATGACATGAATCTAATTGATGAAATAAATAAATTTCGAATTTCACAACAAAAAGAGCCCGTTACTATTGAAATCCCAAGTATTCCGTTTCCCAGAGTTCCTTACTGTGAGGCTATAGAAATAGTAAAAGATGGAGGGGGAGATATTGAATGGGGAGATGATATCGAAAGTCACCATTGCGACATTATCGCTGAAAAATTTCCTGGATTCCATTTCATACCGAGATGGCCGATGTCTATGAAGCCGTTCTACATTCATCACAAAGGGGATGAGAAGAGTGAGAGTGGTGGACAATTGAGTAGAGGTTTTGACCTGAATTATGGCAGGGATGAGATGACTAGTGGTGGGCAAAGAGAACATAGAGTAGATATTTTAGAAGATAATCTAATTAATATGGGGCTGGAACCTAAAGATTTTACCTTCTACACGGATGGATTTCGATACGGAGCTCCACCTCATTCTGGATGGGGTTTGGGAGTTGCACGTCTTCTAATGATTTTGACAGGTGCGGGCAACGTTAGAGAAGTTGTATTATTCCCCAGAGATAGAAGTCGAGTTACTCCATAGTGATTATAATTTTTGAAACTAAAGACCGAAAAATACGGGTATCAATTCCCCCTGCGAGATGTGATATAATGGCCAAGCCAAGATTTGCTTACTTATTGCTTAAAGAACATCCATATGGAAGAGAAATGCTAAAACAGATTATTTCTGAGGGATTTATTCCGAGGTTGATTATTCAAGAAGATTCGGCTATAGCTGATGAGGAGAGAAAAAAATTCCTTAAGAGAATTCGTGGAAATCCTATAGCTCCTTCAATTGAGAATCAAGCATCAGAATTCAATATTCCATTAATTACTGTATCTATTCACAACACTGAAGAAGTATTGCCCCATATTCAAGACGAAGAATTGGACTTGATAGTTTTTGGTGGTACAAGAATAATTAGGGGAGAAATACTAGATTTACCTAGTGACGGAGTAATCAATTCACATCCTGGTCTGTTACCTGAGTGTAGAGGTTCAGCATCTCCTGCATGGTCAGTATATCATGATATACCCATAGGATCTTCGACTCACTTTTGCGACAATGGAATTGATACTGGAGACTTATTAATGCGGAGAGAGATTTCTGTAAAAAGAGGCATGAGTTACGAAGATTTGTGTTATGAGACTCTTGTACTGGCTGGAGTTTTAATGAAAGAAGTTTTGATTGCATATGATGAAGGAAGATGGGATGAAATTCGTAGACCCCAAGGAGATAGTCCGCATCCTACTTTCAAGAATGCATCGGATGAAATACTAGATGTTGTCCATCAAAAACTAAGAGAGCAAACTTATGCGCATTACGTGGACTAGGTGAAAAAATGGATGATAAATTTTTAGGGGATGATTTTCCTTTTGCTGAGAATGTATTAAATGGGGCAGATGCTTTAGTATTTGGAGCATCTAAGGGCATTGGTAGGTCTTGTGCACTTATGCTTGCTAGATCGGGTGCTAAAGTTACAGTCTGTTCTCGGTCAAAACAGAATCTGGAGTTATTAATTGAACAGATGCATGGAAGTGATCATGATTATTTGGTAATTGATTTAGAAAATTTGGATAATCTTAGAATGGAATTGAAGAAATTAAAGAAATATAATATTCTAATAAATAATTCGGGTGGACCTCCAAGCAGCCCTCTTATAGAAAATGAAGTTGAGGATTTTCTAGGACCATTTACTAGACATTTACATGCATCTCATGAAATCACCAGAACACTGATTCCTGGGATGGAAGAAAGAGGAATGGGGCGAATAATAAATATAATTTCTACATCAGTAAAGGAGCCAATAGAAGGGATTGGTTTGTCAAATACTTTGAGGGGAGCAATGGCATCATGGTCAAAATCGATGTCCATGGAATTACCACCTTGTATTACAATAAACAACATTCTACCTGGATGGACAGACACAGAAAGATTGAATCAGCTAGCCGAAACTAAATCTGAAAAAAGTGGACTTTCTGTAGATGAAATATTTAGGCAATGGGAAGAATTGACTCCAATTAAGAGGTTGATTGATCCTATGGAGACTGCTGCCGCAGTTCTATGGTTATGTTTACCATCAAGTGAATCTGTCAGAGGAGTTAGTTTGGCAGTAGATGGCGGAAGAATGCGTTCTATCTGAGGCAATAAAATGGATTTTGATATTTTTTTCTCCATTTCTCAGACTCCCGATTCTTCGGGATATAAACCATCTGAAAATGAAATGTTTAGTAATTTCTTTGAACAAGTTGAGCTTGCAGACGAGCTCGGTTTTGGTGTCGGCTGGGTTGCTCAGGCACACCTATCAACTGAAATCCAGAAACAGAATAAGAATCCAGTAGTTCCACATTATCCAGGAGAAGTGGGACTTTGTACCGATTTCTTTCAATTGGCTAGAGAGATGTTCTCAAGAACTAAAAAAATTGAAGTTGGGAGTGCTGTGATGTCAATTCTGGCCTCAGGTGGACCCATCGCTCAAGCGGAACGAGTTGGGGCTTTCTTAGCATTACATGGTTTGAATCCTGATGAGAAAAGAAAATTGCATATTGGTTTTTCAGCGGGTAGATTTGAATTTATGGCTAGACCATATGGAATTATTCCCAGAGATGAATTGGAAGAGGAGGCCTGGCCAGTTTTGAGAGGGCAAATTTTTTCTGAAGCCTCGGAAATATTTCTCAGATTAATTAAAGGTGAAGTAATATCTAGTGAGATGATTTCTAAAACGAGATTGGATTCAAGTTATTTTAGAACCGAGGAAGAATGGGAGAAAGTTAGAGATGCAGCAATTCGTATTAGGAATTTAGAGGATGTTCCGGAGATAATTGAATTCAATAATAGATATAATTTCGAACAAATTAGAACTATTCCACAAGATTGGAGAAGGGAATTACTAAATCTTGTTTTAGGTAGCCATGACAAGAGA
>DAJW01000052.1:1874-5886 GCA_002496485.1 Euryarchaeota archaeon UBA36 | reverse complement strand
TTAGGATTTATATCTAGAGTAATGGAATCACTAGTATTGATATTTCCCTGAGTAACAACTGTTCCTATTCTTTCAACTGGTCCATCTAACGAAATTGAATATGTTCGTGAATTATTGCCAAAATATACTGGATATAGTTCAATTGTACTCTTTGAATCCCAAATTATTGTAGATTCTAATGTACTATTAGAAAGTTTATGTCCTACTACATACCATTGAAGATTGAAATCAACAAAACTTTCACCCATACATCCAAGTTTACCACTAACAATTCCTTGTTTAGAAATAATATTAGTATTATCGTAAATTTTGATATTATGATATCCTTCTTCTAAATCAATTTGTATTGAATTTATGTTTAATTCTTCATTGTATTCTACTAAAAAGGTACATTCAGTATCTAAAATGATATCTATGAATATGGATTCTTCCTCTAGTAATTCTATTGGATTTCTAGGCATTTTTACGGAAATATTCGGATAATGACTTTGAAAGTATATAGTCGCATTATCACTAGATAAATCTGTAATACTAATGGTCCATTGTGCTAATAGTCCTCTATTATCTCTTATGGGGTGACCTAGGGATCCAAAAATTGAATTTACTTGAAAAACATCTCCATTGCTACCATAATCTCGTGCTCTTTGAAGTGCATCATCCCCATCTGCCTCGATTATCTTGACCCATGCCATCTTAGGGTCACTGTTTACTTCATTATCATCAAAATCGCCAAAATTAGAATCTTGATGTTCCAGTAATATTCCATGTCCAGGTAATCCTTTATCGAAACCAATGTTAGATCTTAATGAAATCCAAATCTTTTCACCTTCAGATAAATCAATAACGAGTGGATTTCCGCCGTTTGCTGTAGGTTTAATTGTATAATTGTCAGATATCTTAGGGTTAATTTTGATTGGATTTATAGCACCAATTAAATCTAGTGTTGCAGCTCCAGGTAACGAAGGAGAGTTGCCATTATTAATCCAATTTCCACTAGCCATAATATCCCAATCTCCAAGACCATGCCAATTTCTACTTGGGGTATTGCTGTGAACATCGTACAAATCAACAGCACCCATTTGATGCATCATTTCATGTAATATTACTCCAATACCACCGTGAATTGAAGCCATAGTATAATGTTCTACAATATATCCTGAAAATTCTATAGATGATTCAAGCTGTGAATAATGACTCCATATTGAAGTTGAAGAGCCGCCTAATTCTTGAGCATTTCCAGAATGAAGAATTAGTAATCTATCAATAACTGAGTCACCATCTAAATCCCATTTTGATAGGTTTAAATTGATGAATGAATCTTCAATTGCTGTTGATGCTAGTGCAGATGCCCCACCTGATTCTTGTGAACCATAATCTCTAATTTCACCTAAGTCAGTACCCCAATAGCTCTCAGTGTATGGTGATTTCCATATCTGATCGTGAATATGAATAGATAAATCTGTATCTCCTCCGGTCAATTGATTGATATATTCGGAAATAGAATTATCTCCAAAGAACATCTGATTATATGAAATGTCAGGAAAGTTTTGATTGGGAAATTCCACTCTTAGAACCAACCAATTTTCATTATCCTGTATTCCCAACAGATTGATTTCATTATCAATAGCACTATTTTCTCTTTCGATTATCGAATTTACTGTATCGGGATTAGTTTGTGAAAATATAGCTGTAATCAGTAGAAATATACAAAAAATGATCCTAATCATACTAAATGAGTTTAGATTTTCTACATTGGATTTACTCATTGAGTCATCCATTTCCATGTATGACGGATTACACGGTGGGATTTGAAATGGTTGTAAAGCTGCTACATATTATTAGAATTGCCAGATACAAAATCAGTTTTTTTTGATAGTATTGGAATTGCTTGGGAGATTCTATCTGCTAGAAATATAGTTATAACAGATAAAATAATCCTTAATCCATCATATTCTGATGGTATAGTAAGAATTAGAGTACCTGTACTTATAGCTAAAATTCTATATCGAAATCTAGTTTCTCCAACTTCTAATAATCCCATAAGTCTTGCTAATCCTAAGATAATTATTGTAAACGACCATATAACTAGAATCCAAGTAATACCTAAAGCTATTGAGAATAAAGCCGCTGCGTCATAGCGAATACCGATATTTTCACTATTTACTGTGGAATCTGACAATTCAAATATTATCGGAAATCCATATAACCAAAGTAAAATAATAATTAATGGTACAATAGTAGTACACAAGATTAAGACTAACATAAACCACGTTCTTTCGTTACTATAAAGTCCCGACCTTGAAAATCTGTATAATAATATTGATAATAGTGGCAACGTAGTAACTAGAGAAATTAGTAAAATCAGCGACCAACGTAGATTTAACCATTCATAAGGGCCATATATAGCTAAATTTTCGTAAGTACCGTTGCTCATTGGGATTAAATCTATCCATATGTTCATGATTTCGGAAATTTGAAATGACCAATATAAACAAAACAATGCAAAAAAAATTGATAATTTTCTAATTATATTGTATAACTCAGCTATATGTTCAGTATATGATGAGGTATTGAAGTATTGATTAGTTTCCATATCACATTAAATCCTGTACTTCTGGTTCTTTTCTAGCTGCAAGAATAGTTCGGTATACAGAGTAAGCAAACCATGCGCTAATTGTGAAAGTTATTCCAATAATAAATGATGAAAAATCTACCTTTTGAAAAACCATGGTTGTATCTGATGATGCCCAATTTATAGCTATGAAAAATGTAACTAGCGATACTATACCCTGTCTAATGCCTTGTGGATATGCTAATTCTGATGCTAAGAATTCTGGCCCATCATCATATCTTCTTTCGAGTATTTCTTTCTGCACAATTGCACCTACAATTAATGCTAGTAAAGTAGTCCAATAGAATAAATTACCTTGACGGAAAATAGTAATCGATAATTCATCTTGACGTTCTCTTTCTAATTGTTCTGGAGATTCGTCTAAAACAAATAATGTATCATCTTCTCCAACAGAAATAGTTCTAGTATCTAAGGTTGAAGATTGTTCAGTAGTAGTAATTGTACCTGGTGCATTAATGATAAAAGAGAAATAGTTCCAATAGTCCATTTCATCAGGTAAACCACCACCATCAACAGAATTACCTGCCAGCCAGAATTGTATATTGCCCACATCTTCTTCAGGAGCTGTCCAAGTTAGAATCCAAATTCCATCATCATCTGTATCTGAATGTGAAACATCATCGGGCCTACCATCTGCATCTCTAAGGTCTTGATCTTCGTCCCATGTAAAATCACCTAAAGCCCCTGAAGAAAGAAGAAAACCGGCTTTAACATTACCCTCGCCACCAGATAATGTTAGTGAGTCCGCAACATATATGGTGAATTCATAAGACAAAGAAGGTTCGTACATTACTGGAACTCCAGTAATCATTACTACAGCTCTGTCAGAAGTGGCTCCATTGTTATGACATGTACATCCATACTCTACTGTTAACTCGTTATTTGAATTCAAATGACCAGGTCCTGAACTCAATCCAAAAGCAGGAATTGCCAGCATAAGGATAATAATTGAGCAAATTGAAATCCTTTTAATGGCCAACATCATTCATTCCACCTATATGCCTACGAATGATTTAGTCTCATAACAATTACTGGTATTCAACTTCACAACTCCTTGAATGCTGAGTTAAGTTCATTCATCATCTTTTTACCATCACCGAATAGCATCATAGTTTTATCTTCGTAAAATAGGTCATTGTCTACCCCTGCATAGCCTACACTAAGACTTCGCTTTATGATTACAACTACTCTTGCTTTATCGGCATCAATAATTGGCATTCCACCCAATGGCCCTTCACCTGATCTAGCTACTGGATTAACTGTATCATTTGCACCTATAATTATAGCAACATCGGTATCTGGTAATTCTGAATTTATATCGTCCATTTCAATTAATTGTTCGTAAGGTACGTTGGCTTCAGCAAGTAGCACGTTCATATG
>DAJW01000052.1:0-1539 GCA_002496485.1 Euryarchaeota archaeon UBA36 | reverse complement strand
ATTCTTCCAGCTACAGGATGAATTCCATAGGAAACTTCCACTCCTTCCGATTCAAGTAAGTCGGCGAACTCCTTCACTGCGTGTTGAGCTTGACTAACAGCCATTCCATATCCAGGTATTATTACACATTTAGAGATACCATCACAAACCATTGCAACCTCTTCTGGATCGCTACCAACTTTTGTTCGAGAAAGTTGTTCTTTGCTTGTACCGCCAAATGATTTGAATAAAACAGCTGTAAGGGTTCTATTCATCGCTTTGCACATAATAAATGTCAGAATTAATCCAGCTGCTCCTACCATTGAACCGGCTATAATTAGTACATTATTACCTATGACAAATCCAGTGAATGCTGCAGCAATTCCAGACATAGAGTTTAGTAGACTTACTACAACTGGCATGTCTGCTCCGCCAATTGGTATAACTAATATAACACCAAGAAGGCAAGATATTGCTGATAATGCAATTATGTACTGAATTTCATCTGGATATTGAATTGTAAGTGATATGAGTACAATACATGCAGCCAATATTATACCTTTAACATAGTTTAACCATGATGGTCCCCATGTTGGAAAATTAATCCATTGTCTACGTCCTCGCTCATCCTTTTTACTAAAAGGAACATAAAATCCTCCTCTTAATTTACCCATTGCCATTAAGCTTCCAGTTAGTGTTACCCATCCAACTAAAGCCGATAGTCCAATAGCTATCCATGTTGCATAGAGTTCTACATTATCAGAAGGGATGAGTTCGCTATTATTTATCTTGGACATAACCTCAGATAGGCCCACCAAAGCAGATGCTGCTCCTCCGAATCCATTGAATAAAGCCACTAATTCTGGCATTTCCGTCATCTCAACTCTGGTGGCCATTAATACACCAATCAATCCACCGATAACCAATCCTGAAATTATTAATTCTAGTCCTAATATTTCTTCCGAAACCATTTTTGCCATTGTCACTAAGACAGCTAGAAACATTCCATATGCTCCCAGCCTATTTCCCTGAGGAGCAGTTTTAGGGCTGGATAGACGTTTTATTCCTATAATGAAGAGCGCAGCTGACAATAGATATCCAATATCCCAGATCGTTGAATCCACCATTTAAATCACTATTTTCTTTTTTTACCGGCTATCATTTCTAACATTCGATTTGTAACCATAAAACCACCAACCACGTTAATGGTTGCCATGATTAATGCTACAAATGCTAACCATGCTGCAACACCGGGATTACCGTTATTGAATTGTACATTTGAAAGGAAAAGCGCCCCTACAATAGTAATACCTGATATGGCATTAGCTCCTGACATCAACGGAGTGTGTAGTGTTGGTGGGACTTTACTAATTAATTCAAAACCAAGAAAAATTGCTAAAACAAATACTGTGATACTACCAATTAGTGTTGTAAGAAAAACGCTCAATTTATCACCTCGGATAATCTAGTTTGTTTTTCATGAATTTTACCGTCGTGACAAATTAAAACTCCGCCCATACCTGAAACATAGAATTCGCTTCCTTCCGGCGCACCTACAAG
>DAJW01000034.1 GCA_002496485.1 Euryarchaeota archaeon UBA36 | reverse complement strand
TTTACAATTAGAGAGAATCAACTTAGTTGCTTGTGGTACTGCATATTATGCAGCAGAAATTATCTCTTCCTATATCAGAAAATATTCTAAAATACGCTCTGAAGCATTTATTGCAAGTGAATTCCCAGCTAAATCAGTTTGTTCAGAAAACACTCTTACAATTGGAATTTCACAATCCGGAGAAACAAAAGATACTCTAGATGCACTATTCGAAGCAAAAAAATTCGGTAGCAAAATTTCTGCTATGTGTAATGTCATTGGCTCTACACTGTCTAGATTTGCTGAAAATGGAGTATATTTACACGCTGGATCCGAATTCGCTGTTGCCTCAACTAAAGTTTTTACAAATATGATTGCCGCTGGTCTTTTATTCGCTCTAACCATCTCCGATATTTCAGATAATGAACAAAAGAAAATTGTCCAGGAATTAAGAAAACTTCCTAATATTATCTCTAACCAGCTTATCGATATAGATAATTCAATTAATGAAGCTACTAATCTTATTCTAAGCTCAGAACCACCAATTTTCATTGGAAGAGGTGGTTTTTCATCTTACATTGCAAAAGAAGGGGCGCTTAAGATGATGGAAATATCTTACATACCATGTCTTTCTCTTCCAGGTGGCGAACTAAAGCACGGACCGATAGCATTACTTTCTGAAGGATCCCCAGTTATTGCTATAGTGCCTTCAGATGATAAACTAAATCTGATGGAGTCTAGTATAAGAGAATGTAAAAGTAGAGGTGCTAAAATTATCCTCATTACGGATAGTGAAGGCCCAATTTGTGAATTAGCTGACATACTAATTCAGACCAATAAAACGCATCCAGACCTATCTCCATTCGTGAATATAATTCCAATTCAATTATTAGCCTATCAAGTGGGAGTTGACAAGGGCGTAAATGTAGATAGGCCAAGAAATCTGGCTAAGTCTGTAACAGTTGTTTAACTATCGAATAGGCTCCCAATTATTGTATCTCTTACCAATAATAATCTGAATATGAGCAATGATTGAAATCAAACAACCTCTGATTAATGATCTTCCTTGATTAGTGAATAATATCATTAATATCGATAATATTGAATAAAACTCCCAACTGCTGGAGATTATTGGATTATTAGTAAAGGCGATGGCTGAGTTAATACAGTAAAGAAGTGCCAACCATGGAAATATAACATAAAGAAAAATAGCATTAAATATGGCACTTTTTGCGGACTTTCTTTTGTTATTAATTGCCAAATCAGCATTTTTAATCAGTGCAATTGAAAGTCCTTGCGATCTCCTTACAGATTCCGAGAAAGATCTCTCACTACCCTCAAAATCATCAAAAGTAATTCGAGGATCGATTATTGATCTATAGCCATTTCTTATAGAAAATAAACCAATCTGAGCATCATCAGCATTCATATTTTCATTCAATTTTAAGTCAGTCAGTGCCGAACTTTTCCAAGCTAGCAAACTTCCTTCTAAAACCGGAGTAGAATCTATTGAAGATTCATTAATTCTCAAAATATTAGAATTACTCCTGTAAAAATTATTAAATTTTTTATTTTTAGCCCCCTTTATTTCTTCTATCCCAGATATCACTCCAATTTCTTCATCATCAAATCTTGAAAGTATTACTTTCAACCATCCCGATTTAACATTAGCATCAGCATCAGAAATTACTATAATTTCAGAGTTAATCGTTTCCAGAACGCCATTTAGTGCTATATTTTTCCCAGGCACATTAAAATTCATTATTTTCCATCTCGTTTTTTCTAAATCAGATTTCTCGAGAATTTCCTTAGCCAGAATAGCTGTATCATCATAAGAATTTGAATCGGCTATTATCAGCTCAGCATTTTCAAAATCACTAATCTCAGGTATTATTGTCAATAATTTCCTTTTCACATTTACCGCTTCATTTCTCATAGGAAGTATGATGCTAACATAAGATTTTGAATAATTAACATCAATTAAATCTTCTAGCTCAGAATTATTTTTATTCAATCTGTACCAGTAAATTAGTGGAATAAATAACATCACCATTAGTGTAAGCTGAATAATTGCTTGAACCCCAATAACGCCTTCCATATCATCGCTTCAATCAAACCCTATACATATGTGTGGCGGGGTTCGCCGGTCAATATGTCCAATTATCAAAGTATTAGACATGTTATCATCACCCCAAGTAGGGATGAAGAAAAATATCTACCTAAACTTATAGAATCAATTTCAAAACAATCTTTATTACCAGAAAAATGGATAATTGTAAATCATAATTCTACGGATTCATCATCGGAAATTTTACAAGATGCCAAATCGCAATATGACTGGATTGATTTCGTAAATGTAGAAGATAATTGCATCAGAAAAAGGGGTTCGCAAATTGCCTCTCTCGTCAATAAAGGAATCTTGGAATTAGACTCTGAGTGGGACTATATATCTAAGATAGATGCTGATATGGTACTTCCGAATGATTATTTTGAGAATATATTTTCCAAATTTACTTCAAATAAAAAATTAGGAATTGCCAGCGGCTCATGTTATCTTTTGGAGAGGGGACGGAAAATAGTAGAGAAAGTATCATCTGATCATACCAGAGGTGGATTGAAGACTTATCGAAAATTATGCTACAATCAAATAGGGGGAATTTCTGAAGTAGATGGGTGGGATGGAATCGATAATATCTTAGCTCAAATGAATGGATGGGAGACTCTTTCATATCTAGAAATAGAGGTCCTGCATCAAAGAAGAACTGGATCATCAATGGGTCTTAACAGAGGTTGTTTTGAAGCTGGAAAGTTTTCTCACACAATGCGCTATCATCCATTATTTATTTTAGCGAGATCAATTCATAGAATGCCAAGAAAGCCGTTTTTATTTGGCGGCATTTCAATGTTTATTGGATATATCTATGGCCTAATTATTCGTCAACCCGCTATCCCAAATTCCGATGCGATATCATTTCTTAGAAAAAAACAATTAACAAGACTTTTTTCATTTGGTTTCAAAAAATAATATAATCATTTGGTCAATTTTATTGTTCATCACACATAATTGTTGAAAGTAATTAGACTCACGCAAGCCTATGGGAGGTAGAGACTGGTTAAGATCAAAGTTGTTGAGATGGGCGAGGAAAGCTTACAATAGTGACAAATTTTCTAGTTCTCTGAGAAGATCTAGAATCTCTAACATGTTAATTAAAGATCCTGCATTTCTCGATATCTCAGCCCGAAGTGCACTTAAATTAGAAAGATATGAATTAGCTGTAAGTTTCTATAGAAAAGCATCAGACTTAGGGTGGTCTTTACGTGATAGCTCTAAAAATCATTGCAAAGCCGAAATAAATTCAGGTAATTTGATAGAAGCATATTCGCTAGCATCCTCAGATACTTCAGATTTAGCACAAAAAAGAAGATTGGAAGTAGTATCTAAGATAGATGATTTGACCGAGAAAGAGAGAGTCATGATCATCCAACAAATTGGAGAAAAGAGTCAGATTACAGAAGATTTAGCAGGACTATTGCCATGGAAGGCCAAAAAAATAGAGCTAAACTCTACTTCCGAATCATACTATCTTATGAAGAACGAGATGGAAGAAATAGGGAGATACAGGCGAGAAATATCAAGAATCAAAAATTCTGCTGCATATAGGATTTTAAATCATATCTCTAGTTCTTTTATGAGCCCAAAAAGACTACTATATCTCCCTTTTTCTACTACTGGATTAGTTATCAGATTAGTTAGGGAAAAACTAGGTCATGTAGAGAGAGATAAGTACGATGCCCACCCAATAGGTGAGAATTCTACGGAAAATAGAGATAGCATAGTTTTCTTCCCTACAAATGGCGTTGGTTTTGGGCACTTTACACGATTGCTCGCTATCGCAAAAAAAATGAGAAAAAATAACCCAGATATAGAAATCATATTTTTCACGACCATGCCGACACTCCATGTATTGAAGGAATATGATTTTCCAACTTATCATTTATCTGGACGTTATCGTTACAAGGACATGCCACCAAATATTTGGAATTCACTATGTGAAGAAATGCTCAGCATGGTTTTTTCTCTACATCGCCCAAAAGCCTTCATCTTCGATGGATCATATCCATATAGAGGAATGTTAAATTCTATCAAAAATAGAGAAAATATGCTCAAGGTTTGGGTGCGAAGAGGTTCAATAAAAGCAAAATCACGCAATCTCCCGGTAGATAGTTCAAGTCATTTTCATGCAATTGTGAAGCCTGGAGACACCGATAATTCAATTCCATCTGATGAACTTGATAGAGGAATTGCAATTGTTAGGTGCAATCCAATACTACTAGTTGGTTCAGATGAGATGGAGCCTTATGGGAAGCTTAGACGCAGATTAGGAATTCCTACAGGGGCACTATTATGCTATGTTCAGTTAGGTGCAGGCAATATTAACAATATCAATTCAGAATTATTTATG
>DAJW01000025.1 GCA_002496485.1 Euryarchaeota archaeon UBA36 | reverse complement strand
ACGGAGTTGGTGATAATTCAGATTCCGACGTAGATGGAGATGGCGTAGAAAATGACTTGGATGCATTCCCTCTAGACACAAGTGAAGGCAATGATACTGACGGTGATGGTGTAGGAGATAACTTAGATAATGATGATGACGGAGATGGGGTAGAAGATGATCAAGATGCTTTTCCTCTGGATCCCTCAGAGACCATGGATTTTGACGGAGATAATATAGGAGACAACTCGGATATTGACGATGATAACGATATGATAGATGACGAATTAGATTTATTTCCATATAATTCCGCAGAATGGGAAGATACTGATGGAGATAATATTGGAGATAATGCAGATACTGACGACGATGGTGATGGATGGCCAGATGATAAGGATGCTTTTCCTCTGGATCCCTCAGAGACATTGGATTCCGATGGAGATGGAATAGGCGATAAAAAAGACGAAGATGATGATAATGATGGCTTGAATGACTCTATTGAATTAGAGCGGGGGACCGATCCTTTGTTGGCCGACTCAGATGCTGATGGGCATGTAGATTCTGAAGATATATATCCACTAGATCCGGAAAGATATGAAGATTCTTCATCTCTATCCGGATTTGGCTCTATGGCGGCATTAAGCTCTATTTTATTTGCAATGATTTTTGTAAGAAGAAATTAATCATGCAACTATTTTTCTTTGTTACATTTAATTACTACAGAAACTACTCCATAAATTAATTTTCGAAAATCATTGGAGCAAATAAGAATAGTACTAAACCTAATAATACGGTGTAAGAAATTAATTTAACTAATATAGACCATATAGGACTTTTTGATCTCTGATTTGGTCGGATATCTTCACCAAAAACCGCTAGGCCAAACAAATCCCACAAAGCTCCCATGAATAAATCAAGGGAAGGTAAGACTTTATCTATCTTCCCAAGTCTGACATTAGAAGGTATTTCAGGTTATTTTTTTCAATTTCACTGAATAGTAACTCAAGATTTTCAAGAGACGTTGCATACTGGCCATTTACAATTCCATGCCCGTTAAAGAGAAGAGTCTTATTTCCAGTTTCAATAGAATCAAATCCGAATTCGGTCCATTTCTCACGATATTCAAGTGATTCTTCCGTTTCTTCCGTAGTTATTAGTGGAAATGATCTAAATACACGTAAATCTTCGCATTCTGCAACCCAACTCTCGCTACCATCCTTGTTACTCTGCGTACCACGAAGAACACTAAAATACTCAAGAAGTAAAACATCCAAGTTTGTATCTCTATGTCCTCTAGGATAGGCAAAACTAGTAGCATTATATCCTCTTTCATCCATATGATTTAGGCCAGGGATAATTTCAATTTCCAAATAATCTTTTTCAGTTAGGTTTTGCTCTAAGAATTCAAAATAGTCCCCATGATTTGTAGCATGAAAACCAATTTCATGTCCATCATCAGACAGATTTTCTAAAATATCCAATTCCCACTGTTCAAGTTTATGCCATCTATCAATAAAGAATGTGACAATTACTCCGTGAGATTTTAGAAATTCCTGATTCTGCCCCCAACTTTCTATATTCTGTGAATCATCAAAAGATATGACTACTCCTCTCTCCACGGGAGAATTGCAATCCTCTTCAGCAATTTCAATAATTCCTTGTGATCCCATACAACCCGAAAAAATATTCAAAACCATAATTGAAAATATTATGTTAGTTATTCTCATAATATTTTTTTCGAAGGTACTTAGAAATTTAAAATAAACTAATTACTTAGAATTTACTTTTTCTACAGAATACACGGAAATCAAAATTTTATCAAATATTGGGACATTAACTGACAAAAGTTCCGTTTTGATAATCCAAGAACGCTTGCTCAACTTCTTCCCTGGTATTCATCACAAATGGTCCATATCTAGCTATCGGTTCGTCCAATTCTGGACCTGCCAAAATCAAAAATTCTGAATTTTCATTAGATCTTATTTTTAATTCATTTCCTTTTGATAAGATACCTAATTCACCATCATCTAATTCTTGTTTTATTCCAAAACCGAATATTTTCGGATTTTCCTTCACACGATTTTCTTTGTAAATTGTCACTTTACCCGAAAAAACATAGATCATAGAATTTAATTGAGAATCAAGTTTTTGAGTCAATTCTGCATTTTCTTCCATCTTTACATGAATAAGCGAAATCGGAATCACAGTATTTATCGATGATGAAACTCCCATACATTCTCCAGCGATTACTCTGGCCCAAACTCCATCCCTCTCGATAGTTGGAGACTCCGAAGCCGAAAGCTCTTGATATCTAGGCTCCATCATTTTATGCTCCTTTGGAAGATTGACCCAAATCTGAAATCCATGAGTTCTACCCCCCGTTTTCTGAAATTCCTCATGAGGCAACTCGGAGTGGATAATGCCCCGTCCAGCAGTCATCCACTGTACATCACCGGGATTCAACTCACCTTTATTTCCTGCACTATCTTCATGCTGCATTTTTCCATCTAGTAGGTATGTAACCGTTTCAAATCCTCTGTGCGGATGCCATGGAGCGCCTACTGCTTCACCCGGCCCCGTAACATTGGGGCCCATTTCATCTAATAATAAAAACGGACTTAGTAATCTTCCCATAGAGTAAGGTCTACGAACTTTAAATCCCCCTCCTTCAAGAACGGATTGTGTCGGTACAATTTGAATAACTTTACGCATACTGATTGTCCCAGTAACAGTATTTTATTTGAAACTGTGTAAATTACAGCATAATGAATTTAAAACAAGATATTAATAAGATAGAGACTGCACAT
>DAJW01000011.1 GCA_002496485.1 Euryarchaeota archaeon UBA36 | reverse complement strand
ACTGGATTTATATGGATTAATCCATCTTCTATCGGACCTATTACCGTCTCTACCTTTCCTAGTATTCTTCCACCTGTTATCCTAATATTTGCTCCCAACCTTGGTGGTTTACCCTCAAAGCTTACCAACAATCCCCCATTATGTGATTGCTTATTTACACGACCTGAAAAGCTCATACCTCAATCCTCTTTCCGTAAAATAATTGCAATTAACAACGAACATACTACTGTAATGATTCCACTTGCAGGTATTCTATTATCTTCAACGATTTCGCCTCCAACGTTTTCAACATTTACATTAGTCAGATTTACAACTATATCCTTTTTTGTGCACATTCCACTATTATCGCAACCAGAAATGGTAAAAGTAGTCAATCCAGAATCTTCTTCTACGATTTCAATCCATTCAGTGGCCCAAGAATTTCCATAATCGTTTATTTTGATATCTAATTCTTCATCAGATTTTAGTAGCTTGAAATTAACAGGTTCGCCATCGGGTTCACTGTAAAATCCATTGAGTTTTAGTCGCCTATCTTCCAATTCAAAATTTAAATTTTCAATTGCAGGCGGTGACCCCAACTTCTCAATATCAAAATTCAATATTTTTTCTATTGAGTTATTATCAGACGTGATTTCAACCCAGACACTAACCTTTCCTGGAATCATTCCAATTTCACTGATTTCTATGTTTCTAAAAGAAGTAAGTGGATTAGTCAAATTATTATTACCATGGATGATAAATTCTTGAGCTGAGTCTATCAATCCACCCTGAGTTAATTTCACTCTGACTTGAATTTGTTTTTCCCAAATATTCGAAAATTCTAATTTAAATGGGTGTGGCCCATCTAATATATTTCTGGTAGTTGATAATGTAACTGGAGATCCAACTAACCATGTCCTGTTTTCCGTTTGTTGACCTGTAGCATCTTCAGCCTTACAGCTTATCTCAATAATCTCTTCAGTATTCTTAATATCAATCCATAGCGACTTATCTATACTCTGATTAAGAGGTAGATCGTTTGAAAAACACAGTATATCCAGTTCTGAAACGGCAGAATCATCTATGAACCAAGATGAAATATCAACCCATTCTGCAAATTTTCTTTCTCCAAAACCATACATTGGAATCCACGAATTGTTAGGATAAGCAGCTTGGGTCCATTCTGGCGCAATATCAATAGGAATAGGCGAAGTAGTGAAATCTGCAAATATATCCTCACCTCCTGGCCATTGTTCTCTATTCATATTTGGGAATATTGAATATGTTAAACTAGTATCATTATTTTCATATAAAGTATACTTAGTCAATCCATCGCCTATGCAACTACCTCTTAGTGGAGTAGAATAAATTCTAGGATTTTCATTTTCCGGACCAACAAATCTACCCTCACATTCTTCCCAAATATCCAGCCTTAAATTTTCAGTAGGTGGAAATGTAAAGTCTAATTGTGCATTACTAATGTTTGAAGAGTTGAATGAGATAGTAAAATTATTTGAATTGGTAATCCCAGGTATTTCCATGGTTGCATTCAACCATAGCATTATCCTACACTCATCCACAGATGGACTATTTTCGATTTCAATATCGCAGTCTCTATTATCATTAGGTCTGACAGGTATTTCGTAACATCCATCTTGGCTGAATCCTTGACAATCTCTTCGATCTATGTGCCTCTCTGGAATTCCATTATAGTGACCAATCTGCATGCCATCATTTTGCCATGAAGTATTTTTCCAATCAACTCCTACTCCCCCACGATGAGGACTCCCATCTCTAAATCCCATTCTTGTGATTGTGTACTCTAAACAATCCGCTGCTATGAGCAGAACAGGGGCAATTTCATCAGTAGAGATCCATCCATCTCCGCCGCTAGGCAGATATCCATCCAGATATTCATCAAAATCTTCTCTTATATCATCAGCATTAGTCCAATTTATCCAAGCAACCGCTTCAACTTCCGCAGTCTGCCAATCTTCATTTATTCTTATGTCAAAAATTGCTTTATCGTAAATGAACATTTCCTCGAAAGTTATCGAACTACACTGTTCTTCTAGTGAGCCGCCACCACCAAACTGGTTTTTTCTTTCTTTCTCATTCTCTAATTTTTCAATATCTAGGAGATTTATTGAATAGGTTCCTAACATAATAAGTATCACAAATATTGTTAATATCCCCTGTCTACTCATACTCTTCACATCAATGCTAACAGGGTATAGATATAATAACATCAGTATTAATAGTTGTACATTTTTTAAATTTAGGGGACCCTAAACTTGAAAAGGTAAACCACTTCCGAGATTTAGGGTACCCTAAATTAGTATGAGTGTGAAAATATGAAAAATATGAAAATTAATACAGTTTTAATAACAATAATGATGGTTTCTTGCGTTCTAGCAGGATGCCTTGGTGGAAGTGAAGATGAAGTACAAGAACTTGCAGAACCAACTGATGGAAATCTTATAATTGCATACGCAGTACAAGATGATTACGAAAATATTGATGAAAATCCACAATTGTTAGCCGACTATCTTGCTGAAAAGATGAATTATCAAGTTTCCTTGTATAACGTAGACTCTGAAGGTGCAATGATAGAAGCCTTGAGGTTCGGAAATGCAGATATCGCAATCATGGATGGTGGAGCTGCATGGGTAGGATGGCAACAATACGATTTACAGGTTTTAGCTGCAGATACCAAATCTGATGGAAGGCCTTTCTACAATGCACATGCATGGGTCAAAGCTGGGTCTGAAATGGCTACAGCACTTTTAGACGATGATCCTTACACTGATCCATTTGCTTTACTAGCAGGAAAGACATCCTGTCACACAGGATGGCTAAAATCTGCTGGAATGCTATTACCAATGGGATACTTGATTGGGCATGGTTACGCGAATGTAATAGGAGACCCTAATGATGTAGAGACACTGAGAAATACAGTTTTAGGATTTTTCAATGAGAATGCATCCATACCAGATTCAGGTACTCCATATTATGGATATGATGGTGCAATTAAATGTCTATCAGAAGGAGCTGGA
>DAJW01000098.1:8362-12670 GCA_002496485.1 Euryarchaeota archaeon UBA36 | reverse complement strand
ATCAAAATATAATCTATCACTTGTATCAAAATCTGTAGAAACAGTTTCTGGATTATTATTTATTATTATAGCTTCATGTCCTAAATCCTGAATTGCTCCAGCTGCGTGAACGCACCCATAGTCGAATTCTATTCCCTGTCCTATTCTAATTGGTCCGGATCCTACAACAACTATTCTTTGTTTTAATTTTTCATTCAGTCCGGGAACATAATCAATTCCAGAATCTATTGAGCCTTTTTCATAAGTCGAGTAATAATATGGAGTTACGGCAGCGAATTCGGCTGCACATGAATCTACCATCCTATATTTTGGATGAATACTAAGTTGGTGTCTACGTCTTCTAACGGCACTCTCATCTTTATTGGAAGGTAGTGAATTATATCCTGATACTGGAAATCCCGCTAGTGCATCTGCAATGTGTAAATCTGAAAAACCTAAGCCTTTCCAAGACTTTAGCTCCTCATTGGGGATTTCGGTTGGATTCATGCCAAGTTCTCCGGCAGCTCGTATTTCTGTTTCTATGGCGGCAATATTCTCGAAACCTGATAGGAACCATCGCGTCACCCCCCCAGTTAAGTCCCTAACGTCTTCAATAGAATATCCACGCCTAAAAGATTCTATTATTGCCCCCATTCTTCTATCGGTTGGAATTCTCAACCAATCTTCTAAAATTGCGGTGGGCAGTGATTCTTCTGCTCTTTCAGAAATATTCTCTCCATCTGAGGAATCTGCCATAGTAAGTGGCCGGGGGTGAGGTTTGCCGTATTCTAGACTGGCCCAAGCTTTCAGTAGTGCTTCTTCGAAACACCTGCCTATGGCCATTACCTCGCCAGTTGATTTCATTGAGGTTCCAATCTGTCTATCAGCAGTTCGAAATTTATCAAATGGCCAGCGTGGGATTTTTACAACACAATAATCGAGAGTCGGTTCAAATGCGGCAGTAGTCCCTTCACCTGTTATCGGATTGGGGAGCTCATCCAATGAATATCCGACCGCAATCAATGCTGCCATTCTTGCGATAGGGTAGCCTGTAGCTTTAGAAGCTAAGGCGGATGATCTTGAAACTCGGGGATTTACTTCGATTACTCTGTAATCGCCTGTTGATTGTTCGAATGCAAACTGAACATTACAACCGCCCATAATATTTAGTCTACGGATTAATTTTAATGATGCATTTCTAAGCATCTGATGGTCCCTATCCGAAAGAGTTTGTTGTGGTGCAACAACTACAGATTCACCAGTATGGACTCCCATAGGGTCAATATTCTCCATTGTACAGACAATAATTGCATTGTCTGAACCGTCTCTCATTACCTCATATTCGTGTTCTTGCCAACCAAGAATACTTTCTTCTATCAAAACTTGCCCTATTGCAGAGTGTAAAATTCCTTGACTAGCTATTTCTACTAATTGGCCAGTGTCAAATGCAGTACCTCCACCAAGACCGCCTAATGTAAATGCGGGCCTAATCAATAAAGGAAACCCACCAAGATTTTCTGCTGCTTGTAATACCTCTTCGATTGAATCGCAAGCAATCGCCTTACAAACAGGTAGTCCTATCTCCTCGCAGGTCTTCTTGAATTGATCTCTGTCTTCGGCCTCATTGATTGAAACGAGATTGCAGCCAATTAATTCTACATTTAATTGATCTAAGGTTCCGTCATTTGCTAGTGCTGATGCAATATTTAATGCAGTCTGTCCGCCCATTCCAGCCAAAAGAGCGTCTGGTTTTTCGATTTCCATTATTCTCTTTACAACTTCTGGCAGTAAGGGCTCAATGTAAATTCTATCTGCCATCTCTGGGTCATTTTGTATTGTTGCTGGATTTGAATTCACCAATACTACTTCGAAGCCATCATCTCTTAATGCCCTACAAGCCTGAGATCCTGAAAAATCAAATTCTGCTGCTTGGCCGATTCTAATAGGTCCGCTTCCAAGAATCAAAATTTTGTTTATATCTTCTCGGCGAGGCATTATCTCCCACCCTGTATCAATGGAGATTTGTTAATCATATAATTGGATACTAGCTCTTGAAATCTGTCAAATAGTGGTGATGCATCATGAGGCCCTGGGCAGGACTCTGGATGAAATTGGATTGTAAAAACTGGTTTATCGATTAAATCCAACCCTTCCACTGTACCATCATTTGAATTGACATATCGGACTTTGAAATTTACATCCATGGGAGTTTCATCAATATTGGAAACCAATCGACTTGGATGAGGAGATAACATGCCTTTAATTGGATCTTCGACAGCAAATCCGTGATTTTGGCTAGTTATATGTATTCGTCCACTTTCTAAATCCATTACTGGTTGATTTGATCCTCGATGCCCATATCTGAGCTTGTATGTCTTTAGGCCGGCATTTAAACCCATTAGCTGATGCCCTAGGCAGATTCCCATTACCGGCATATCGTCCATAATAGCCGATGAAAGAATTCGTCTTGCAGAGGCTGCAAAACCTGGATGAGCGGGATCTCCTGGTCCGTTAGATGCAAAAAAGGCTGATGGATTCCATCTTTCTTTTATTCCATCAAAAGTTGAATTAGCTGGGCACCAGATGACTTCGAATCTTGAGCATAGCTTTCTGAGAATATTATATTTTATCCCACAATCAATTACTGCAATTCTAGGGAGTCTATTGCCATTAGAATCAATCGCACCCTCATTAAGAATTTTTTCTTCGTTACACGTAACTTGTGCTACCAGATCTTCTTTATCTGGCGGAGTGAGTTCATTCAATATTCTCTGTAATTCTATTTCCTTTTCTATAGGTCCAAAAACGCATAATAGAGTCCCATATTCTCTTACTCTTCTAGTTAGTGATCTGGTATCAATTCCCTCAATACCTGGGACCCCATGAGCAGCTAAGAATTGATTAATACTACCAATGGATTCCCTGTTATCGGGATATGTTATTTGATGTCTACATATAACTCCTCTTGGATGAACTTTAGATGATTCTGAAATTCCTGGAATTATACCGTAATTTCCAATTAGTGGATAGGTGAAGGTCAGGACTTGGCCAGCAAACGAAGGATCTGTAAGGCTTTCTTGATATCCACACATCCCTGTGGTAAAAACCAACTCACCTTTCGAAATCTTTTCGGCTCCAAATAATTGTCCTTCGTATCGAGTACCATCTGCTAGCAAGAGTATCCCGGGAGATTTTGCTGATTGGATTGAATCATTAGAATCCTGAAGAAT
Organism: Euryarchaeota archaeon UBA36; assembly: GCA_002496485.1. GTDB lineage: Archaea > Thermoplasmatota > Poseidoniia > Poseidoniales > Thalassarchaeaceae > UBA36. Next base: position 9,461 of record DAJW01000098.1, on the reverse strand, counting down.
ATCCGCAGCATCAAAAAATTTGGGTGCATTAGAAACTCCTCTAATTCCCTTCCCGGGTGAGAAAGTTGGGAGAGGTCCGGACTCCGACATCAGCGATGGTGCTCTAGTACGGGTCTTAATGGTTCAGTGAAAATTATATTTTTTTCGTGTTTTGGGAGACCATTAATTAGTCATCAGTATTTTTGATAATTTTTTGATTGTCTGATGGAATTATTGTTAATTCTCCACCCTGAAAATGCTCATTTTCGTCAATAGATCCTATTAAGCTTTCTAAATAAACTGCTAGAGCTGCTACTTCTGAATGTGGTTGATTGCCAACTGAAATATTATAATCTGATATCTCAAATACCTCCGCAGGAACTTTGGTACCACCGACTACAACAACTAGCGATTTATTGGATTCAATTTTTTTATTTGACTCCTTCCAATTCTTACCATACATAGTCAGATGCACAATAATTACTTCATTATTTTTTGAGATTTTTCTCAACCAGCTGATAGGGTTTTCTTCATAACGCCAAGTAAAGTTACCACCAAAGCGAGCAGTCACTGATTTCCAAGTTTCGAATGCTGATGGATCTTTATCTCCTGCTAATACTATCGATGAAGCTCCAAATGCCCTAGCAGTCAAACCCAGATGTGAAGTTATTCTTTTGTCTCTTTCTACTCTATGACCAAGTCGAAGGACTGTTATATCATTAGTCGATATCATTCCATACCTCACATTAGTGGAGTTTCGTCATCGAGTTGATTCGCAAAATGTTCAGAATTATAATCGGAATTAGGGAAAACGTCAATTTCCATACTGAGCATACTAGCCCTGACCCATTGTAATAGCATAGCATCGAACATAAATCTAGATGCGAAATGAATCATTATTGCCAAACATAATAATCTCCCGGAAGCGAAAACTGAAGATTCGGTCCCAATCTCTGACAGATGTAAGATTAGTGGTTCAAAAATGTAGAAAAGCGCTAAAACAACTAAAAGACCCCCGGCCTGAGAAAGATATGCCTGACCTTTCTCCCTTCCAATGACCATTACTAAGGTAGCCATAAAAATCAAAGTAGGTACAATAATACTTAGTTGTTGGAAATCT
>DAJW01000098.1:7884-8060 GCA_002496485.1 Euryarchaeota archaeon UBA36 | reverse complement strand
ATAATACTTAGTTGTTGGAAATCTACTGAACCGATTAATGAGTTAGGTATTTCTAAATCTTGTGTGCCGCTTTGTGAGTTTTCTACTGCTATCCACCAGAATAACAAACTAGTCATGAATAATGCGCCTGATATCCAGCCTCGTTGAGTAATCATATCTCTAACATGATGTGAATC
>DAJW01000098.1:7230-7564 GCA_002496485.1 Euryarchaeota archaeon UBA36 | reverse complement strand
CTAGGCTTGAGTCGTTGAATTATAGACTCCATTATGAATAATGTTTCAGGGTCTGTTGTAGACTTCTGATGGAGTGATTGACCAGTAGAAATTTCATCTTCTGATGTCTCCTCGCCCACAACCATCGAGTGTATGCATCTCGGTCACATCATAAAGCAATCGTCGCTCGGGTGTGTTAGATGCCCGACTGGCGACCTATGCTTAAGAGCCGAAGTAGTGGAATTCCAAGAATTATGGGAGTACTAAATGTCACTCCAGATTCTTTCCATGCAAATTCTAGAGTTGGGAGTAATGAAGATATTTCTGAAAGAGCTCTGGAAATGTTCAATGAAGG
>DAJW01000098.1:6680-6910 GCA_002496485.1 Euryarchaeota archaeon UBA36 | reverse complement strand
GCAGATTGGTTGGATATTGGTGGAGAGTCAACTCGCCCGGGGGCGAATAAGGTATCAACCGAAGAAGAATTGGCAAGAGTAATTCCCGCAATTAAGTCTATCAGAGATAGAATTCCGGATGTATGTATTTCTATAGATACTATGAAAGCAGAAGTTGCTGCAAAGTCTCTTGAAGCAGGTGCTAATATGATAAATGATATATCATCTCTATCGGATCCGGATATGTATGG
>DAJW01000098.1:6161-6308 GCA_002496485.1 Euryarchaeota archaeon UBA36 | reverse complement strand
CCCGAAAATATGCAAATAAATCCAAATTATACTAATGTAGTTAGTGAAGTGAGAAATGAATTATCTACTTCAGTAAAAAAGCTATTAGATTTGGGTATTAATTCTGAAAGAATAGTTGTTGACCCGGGAATTGGATTTGGAAAAAAT
>DAJW01000098.1:1488-5846 GCA_002496485.1 Euryarchaeota archaeon UBA36 | reverse complement strand
TGGATTTGGAAAAAATTTGAAACACAATCTTAAGCTTCTGAAGGCTGGAAGAGAAATAGTCCCATTCGATGATATTTCATTAATGTGGGGAGTTAGTAGAAAGAGTATGTTTATGCAATTACTGGGAAGAAGCGATACTGATGATAGATTAGCTGGAACTTTGGGAGTGGCTGCGGCCTCTGTCAATAGGGGTGTAGACCTCCTTAGAGTGCACGATGTTAGAGAGCATGTTGACTTGTTCAAAACAATGTTTTCATTGATTGATTAATGTATTTTGGTGATTGGATGCAAGAGGAAAATAAAAATATTTTAGATATTGATGAAAATCTCAGAATTATTGGTACTGCCCATGTTAGTAGTAAATCAGTGAAATTGGTTGAGCAGCAAATCGAAGATTGGAGTCCGGATTTAGTTGCAGTAGAATTATGTGAATCTAGGATGAAATCACTTACGGAACCAAGTGAATTAGAATCTGAGGACTTATTGAAGATAATTAGCGATGGCAGGGCTACGATGATATTACTACAATCTGCACTAGGTGCACTTCAAAGAAAAATGGGTGCAACCTCTGGAGAAAGGCCCGGAGCTGAGTTTCTGGCCGCAATAAAATCTGCAGAGAAAATTAAAGTTCCAATTGAATTGATAGATCGAGATATTGTTATCACATTACGAAGAGCTTGGGCAAAGATGGGATTGTTAGAGAAATGGAGGGTAATGAATTCCCTACTCTGGAATGATGAAGATGATGAGGTGTCAATAGAAGAAATGTTAGAAAACTCTGATTTACTTAATACTCTACTTGAAGATGCAAGAAAGGTTGCACCTAAAGCGGGCAAAGTCTTGATTGATGAAAGAGATGAATATCTAGCTACGAAAATAAATAGAGTTAGGAATAAGGGAAAGGTGCTGGCAGTAATTGGTGCAGGGCATCTTAATGGCGTTGGGAGTTTTTTGAAAGGTGATGAATATGATAAAGTTAATCGGATTGAAGAATTAAATCTACAGCCTAGAAAGCCCATATGGCCAAAAATAGTAATGGTTGCTATCCCGTTGTTTCTATTTGGGGTAATTGGTTGGATGTTCTATAACGGACAAATTGAAAATCTAGCAGATACCATAGGAGAATGGGTGATTTGGAATTCAGTATTTGCTGCATTTGGGATAATCATTGCTCGGGGGCATCCATTATCTGTAATAGTAGGCGCTATTGCTTCGCCTTTAACTTCGCTGAATCCCACTTTAGCGGCTGGATGGTTTGCTGGTTACACTCAATTAAAAATTGATTCGCCAACTGGTAAGGATGCAAAAGAATTTCTTGTTTTAGATGAATATTCACTACTCTGGAAAAATAGGGTCGGAAAGGTGTTGTTAGTGACTGCTCTGGGTAATCTTGGCTCATCGATAGGAGCTTGGTTAGCTGTTGGCGATATTATTGGAAATATTCTGGGATAATTTTTTTAGCGGGGAATCGATTATGAAATTTGACAATGGTGGTCAAGATTCTACACTGATTTCGGGAATTATTGTAGCTTCCATCATTGGCATAATTGCCATTATGTTCGATATATTCGTAACTTTTAGCCTAGGATCTGGAGTGACAGCCTTCATAATCGGAGCCATAATTGTAAACGAAAATAAAAATTTAGAAGTTGGTGGAAGATGGATAATTAGAAATTTACTCCCGTTAACCATAATCTTGTTGGGATTTGGACTTAATCTTTCAATATTCTTTGAAACTAGCTTGGGAAAATTTGGAATTATTATTGGAATCATTTCCGCTATCGCTTGTCTAACAACTAGTTATTTTTTGGGAAAAATCTGGGATTTGGAGACTAGTACCTCACTAGCTCTAGGCTCTGGAGGGGCCATTTGTGGAAATAGTGCGGTAGTTGCAGCCTCTAAACCATTGAGATTGGATGAGGAAACAATGGCCGTAATTCTTGCTGTGATAAATATTCTAGGTGTTCTGACGTTTTTACTTATTCCAATACTTTCACTATATTGGGGTTTTTCTGAAATCGAGGCAGGAATATGGGCGGGATCTACCATTCATGCTGTTCCACAGGCAGTTTCAGCTGGTGAGATAATCGGAGAAGATGCCATGATTATGGCAACTACAGTTAAATTATCTCGTGTAGCTCTACTAGTATTATTAATTCCAATATTTACAATAATTGGAAATAAAATTAGTAATGAAGAAAACTATTCTAATGAGAAGGTAAATATTCCATTTTTTGTGCCTGGATTTGTGTTGGCTTCAGTAATTTCTACCTGGTTTTTACCTGAATTAATAACTGATTTTCTAGTGAATATTTCTAAGTTTTTACTAGTCATAATTATGGCATCAATTGGTTTTTTTATTAATCGTAGCGGGATTAGAGATTTTGGAAGTAAACTAATGATTATTGGATTAATATCTTCTATGATTATGATTACAGTAAGTTTTTTTATGATAAGTTGGTTTTAGAATGTCGATTATATGGTTAATGGATTGCTCCCCCAATCAAGTAGTGACCACCCTCTTTCGTGTAAGTAATAAAATAGCATTTTCAATGGGAATTCTATGCCCATAAATGTTAGGGCATCTCCTAATTGACCGGTTTGCCACATTACAACTCCACCACCAGTAATTGTGGCAATCATTCTCCATGAGAGTGTTTTTGCAATACTTCTTTGGCGACTTTCCATGAAATCACGCTTTCGCAGGGGTTTTTGTCCTTTTCCGAAAAAAAAAATGGAAAACATAGATTTCTTGATGGATGTTCTCAAGTCATTTCTAGTTTAATGGGGAATTAGAAAATTATATTGCTTATTCACTTTCAGATTCTTTTTCCGAAGTATTTGGGGAATTTTCTGACGTATCTGTTATGTGATCTTCAAGTCCCCAATCTATCCAGCTCCAGCCTCTTTCATGAAGATAATATAATATCATCTTTGTAAATACTTCAATACTACCAATTAATACTCCTGCTGATGGTTTGCCAGTAACGAATGTAGCAATCAATATCGTATCGATTGTTCCAATAGTTCTCCATGATACGGTCTTGACTAAGCTTCTAGTTCTATTTGCGTGTCCAGTCCCAGGAATGTGACTAGGTGGAGGTCCTGCCATGAAACTCCGATTGTGTAATGGAACATAACTGCTCCTACTGAAAGAATACGAATTTTTAATCTATATTCTCAATTATTACTGCTATACCTTGCCCGCCACCAATACATGCTGTAGCAATTCCAAATCTGCCATTACTTCTCTTTAATTCATGACTCAAGGTCAGAATTAGCCTTGTTCCTGTTGCCGCTAATGGATGGCCTAAGCCTACTGCGCCACCGTTCACATTTACTTTTTCTTTAGAAATACCCAATTCATTGATGCATGCTACTGCTTGACCGGAAAACGCCTCATTGATCTCCCACCTATCAATATCATCAATTTTTAAACCTGCATTTTCTAATGCCTTCAAGCTTGATGGGACGGGCCCATATGCCATTATAGCTGGTTCCAATCCTACTATTCCCCATGATACTATTTTTGATAGAATTTCATCTCCATCAGATTCAGCTTTTGATTTAGATTTTACAATTACTGCTGCAGCTCCATCAACTACTCCAGAAGCATTTCCAGCGGTAACTAGAGATTCTGGTCCAAAATGTGTCCTTAGTCCGGATAGAGATTCTACAGATGTCCCTCTAACAACATGATCTTCATCTGCAAATGTTATGATGCCAGAATTAGTAGTGACATCAATGATTTCTTCTTTCCAAATTCCAGAATCTATACTTTTCTCAGTCCTCTGGTGACTATTTGCGGCAAATTCATCGGCTTCTTCTCGACTGATTCCTTTCCTTTTGCATAGTTCATCACTAGTCTGAGCCATGAATGAATCACAAATTCCATCTTTAAGATTGGTAAATAGATAATCTTCCATATCCTTAGATAATTCCTCGCCTTTATTAGGAGGTCTGCCAAGTCTGTATTTATTCCTCATCCCTCTTAGAACGTGTGGTGCTTGACTAAGGTTTTCCATTCCACCTGCAACGATTACTGAAGCTTCTTGTAACAAAATCAATTGTGCTGCTGAAACTATAGATTGGGCACCACTGCCACATAAGCGATTCAATGTTAACATTGGCACTTCTTGAGGTATTCCAGCCTTGAGTCCAGCATGTCTAGCACCGAAAATAGCCTGATCTGAAGTCTGTAATGCATGACCCATGATAACTTGTTCTATTTCTTCATGATTGGTTTGTGTTTTTTCTATAGCACCACTAATTGCTAAAGATCCTAAGTCTTCGGCACTAATAGAAGCCAATCTACCGCCTGGACTTCCATCACCTCTTTTTCCTCCAGACCATTCACA
>DAJW01000098.1:980-1185 GCA_002496485.1 Euryarchaeota archaeon UBA36 | reverse complement strand
TCTTTTTCCTCCAGACCATTCACAGAATGGGGTTCTAGAACCACCCACAATAACAGCATCGGGATAGGTCATAGTTACAACCTTCTAAAATTAATCACTCTTTTGATGATTTATCATCTGACATAGTTCCCAAATAGTCCGGGAGTTCGACTCCTGACATTTTTGCTACATCGTGTATGGGTGGCAAACTTTGTACTAGACTGCT
>DAJW01000098.1:0-645 GCA_002496485.1 Euryarchaeota archaeon UBA36 | reverse complement strand
GTTGCTGAAGATCCATCTGGATTGTTTCCACCGTCCCAAACTGTAACTTTATCTATTTTCATATTCTTTACCGCGTCAACCTGAGCTGCTACCATATTTTCTATTTTTTCTACCATCAAAAGTGTGGCTGCTGCCTTGGGATCTCCGGAAGCACTTTCAACTAAACTATTGTATCCATGTGCTTTAGCATCAAGTACTTTCTGGATTCCTTCTGCCTCTGCTTCATATTTTGCTAAAATTGCATCAGCCTCTCCTCTAGCTATTCTTCTTTGTCTTTCAGCTTCAGCATCGGCTGCAATCTCAACTTGTTGTTTAGCAATAGTCTCTCGGACAATTTCGGAAGCTTGTAATTTTGCTTCTTCTTCAGTATAAACTGCCTTTTGAATTGCTGCCTCGGCTTCCGCAGTGGCAATGTCGGCTCGTTCTTTAGCTGAGGCTTCAGCCTGAGCTAAATCAGCATTAGCTGCGGCTATTTGAGCTTGAGCCTGATTTTCTCCAGCTACAGCCATAGCTTCCTGATCATTTACGAAAACACGCTGATCGGCTTCAGCAGCTTTTCTTCCTTTCTCGGCCTCAGCTTCAGCCTGAGCAACTTCGATTTCTCTTCTTCTATTTGCTTCTGCAGAACCGATAGCACCCTTCATC
>DAJW01000041.1 GCA_002496485.1 Euryarchaeota archaeon UBA36 | reverse complement strand
TCTATATCCTGAAAGTCCCTCATATTCGAGCTTTCTTAGTATCCAGAAGGTTGGAATCATGATAATAACTACTGCTGGGGCAACATGAATAATGAAATCACTGAAGCCAATACTTTGTTCTGCTAGGGGTGTATTATTGAGTTTTTGAGCTGATAGTTGAGCACCGATGATTATGTTAGGAGGGTCTCCAATCTGTGTTGCTGCTCCACCCACATTAGAAAACATGACTTCGGCAATAATCAATGGAACGGGTTTTATTTGTAGTACCTTACTGATTTGGATAGTAACTGGGACAATTAGTAAAATCGTTGTCACATTATCTAAAAATGCTGAAAAGACCGCAGTAATTATACAAAGAATGAAGGAAAGTCGCCAAATAGATCCTCCGCTTTTCCCATATGCTTGAACAGCTGCCCACTCAAAAAATCCAGTCTTTGAGAGTATATCTACCATTATCATCATACCAATAAGTAATCCTATGGTTTCCCAATCCACCCATGACATTATTACAGATAAATCGGGACCTTCTCCAATGTAGTGGAGAGAGAGAACTGCAGCTATTCCACCTACTGCTGCGGCTAGAGCTCTATGTACAATTTCGAAAACAATTAGAGTATACACGGCAAATAGTATTCCGAAAGCTAGTGGAATTGCCCAATCAGGCATTTCTGGCGCAGACCATGTGCTAGATCCAGTAGATGCTGCCATTACAGGATTAGAAAGGAAAATCAATGAAAATGTAGATATTCCCAAATATATAGAATAATGCCTTGGTGATGACTGCCCGCTGACTAACATTAGCATGTGCGAATTAGAACTCTCTAATTATTTAACCTAAAGGATAAGCTCAAAGATTAGAAGAAAATATTGCTAACCATTCCAGAAAACTGCCACATTTCCACGGTAAAAAATTAGTTTGGATGAAGTGATTTGTGATAAATTTTCGAAAAGTTGCTTTCTTTCTGCTGAATTAGAAACTATGCCCTTATTTAACTTAATTTTTACGATATTTCGCTTTGATAGTTGGCTGGATATTTCAGTAATCACTTGTCCTGTAATGCCATTCTTACCAATCCTCACTGAAACAATTAGATCATTACTTTTTGCAAGCGATAAAATATTTTTGGGGATGGAACTTGACATATTGTTTACCTCTGGCTTATTTTTGAACGATATACTCTATTGCAACGAATACATGTAGTTACAATACGGCCTGAATTAATCCTTATTCTTGCATTTTTTGCAGGGATTAGGGATTTTTTACAGAATCTACAGATTAATCTAGTTACTTCTGAATTTGCCCTAACTCCATGTCTTTTCCCTACTGATATCAATTGCCTCGCTGCGCTATCAACAATTTCTAAATCAATTTCATTATATCGGAGCATTATAGATGATAACTGACTGACAGCTATCTGGGCATTTTTTCTCCTATTCTTCGCCATATTTTCACCTAATTCGTGATATGGCTTCTGAAATTTGTTTCCCAACTTCTTCAATAGTTCCATTACCTTCAATTGGTAATAATTTCCCTCGTTTTTCATACCACTCTCCTAATGGCTTCGTTTGTTCATGATAAGATGCTAATCTTTGCATTACTGTTTCCTTAGTATCATCTTTTCTCTGAATCAATCGGTGAGCTATTTCTTCTGGTGGTGGATTAAAAGAGATGTGGAAAATATCTCCTGTTTCGGGGTCCATCCTTCTACCTACAATTCTTTCAATAATTTCTTCATCTGGCACTATAAGAGAAATGACAACATTTACTTCGGTGATTTTTTCCAATTCTTCAGCCTGGTGAATAGTTCTTGGAAATCCATCGAATAATACACCCGAAACTGAATCTTCATCTTCGAGACGATTTTTTATCAAATCGATAATTATATTATCCGGAACTAAGAGTCCTGATTCCATGTATTTTTTAGCTTCAATTCCTAATTGTGACTTTTGCGAAACAGCATTTCTAAGCATATCTCCCGTAGAAACTTGTGGCTTTCCAGTCAATTCTGAAATTAAATCTGCCTGTGTCCCCTTTCCAGCACCCGGTGGTCCGAAAAGTACAATCGACTCCATCATATTCACTCCTAACGGTTAACACTCTAAAAATCTCTTCTAAGGGCCATTTTGCTCCCACCATATGTGGCCATATGCTTCCCACTGCTCCATTGTCCACCCCTCTGGGAGTCCGGTAACAGGTAATGGCATTGATTTTCTGTTTTGATTAGTATTTGGTATTTCGGGGAGTGCAATAGACAGAGCATCTCTAATTTCTTCATCAGTAACGCTTCCTGATATCATATCTCCTTCCAAGGGTGTAAATAGGGCATCAGCCATTCTTTCTGATTTGGTACCAGATTGTAATGCTGATCCGAGGGGAATTAATTCCTCATCAGAAGTAATTAATTCTGAATTTCTCCTAAGTCTAATTCCAAAAATTATTAGTGAGGATAGAATCAATAAAAATAAAATCGATATAAGCCATGATGGAATCCCAAAATCTTCTAAAATTCCTGAAAGTCCGCCAGATGAAGAACTTCTAGATTTACTTACTTCAAGAATAATTGATGCATTGGAAATAGGAATGGAAATTTCTCCAACTGTAGAATTAGCATTAAAAATAATCTCTTGCAGTCCATTGATGGAATCTTTGGAAGGGGTGAAAGTAATAGTAACATCCACTTCTGATCCAATCTGAAGATTTTCAATTGACGATGGATTACTATTAATTTTCCAACCATTTACTTCAGAAATTTGAAAATCTACTCCTGTATCAATGTTCCCATAATTCTTAATTTTCAAATCTACAGATTTCGGACTGTCAATATCTATGCCTGAAAATTGTGTTGTTTCTGATTGAACAACAATCCATACAGATTCCAATACATTCACTGATAAATTTACGGTGGTGATTTCGGAGTTTGAACTGGGCGATGTGGAATTAATTATTATTGGAACAACTGAATCTAACGTTCCTGAGGCAATATTTCCTGGAATTTCAAGAGCGACAGAAATTATCGAATCTCTATTCATATCTAGTAAGAAAGTGTCTCCAGTAAGGAATCCACCATTCCAACCATCTGGCAGTGTTCCTATGGTAAGTGAAATTGAAAGTGGGACATTTCCAGAATTCTGTATTGAGATATGGGAAATAGCAGATTTACCCAGAGCTAAATTAAAACCATCATAAGATCCTATTTCTAAAGTTGTGATTTCCTTAACTACTAATTTTGTTCCATTAGTTACTGTAGGGCCATCTTGTAATCTTGTAATAACAGAAATAGTATTTATTTCACCCTTAGTCGAAGATAAAGGGACTATAGTTCTGATTTCGATTTCTATTTCTTCACCTGGATTTAGATTAAGAGAAATAAAATCTATTTGCGATGATGGTGGCGCTGAACTAGATTCGAACATTTGTATGGGCCAATTGTTCTGGGAAGACATTCCAGATAACTGAAATTGTAAGTCTACATTTCCTTTATTTTTTAGAACCAGAAATGTAGAAACGTAATCTCCATTCTGAACTGGCCTAGATTCAGCTATAGCTACAGGCCCGAGAGGAGTATTAGCAGAGTCAAAGATTTGTGTTGAGAATTGTCTACTCTCCAAAACTGTAAGAGTGACTTGTTCTAATGATTCTAAGGTTGGATCATTTACGGATTTTGTAATACAAGATATTGATTCTGTAGATCCTGATGCAGGCATTCCATTCAAGGCATTTGGTACCTGAATTCTTACCTGAAGTGATATATATTCTAATCTACTTAATGAATCAATAATATATACTGATGATTGGCTATTTGCAATTCTAATTTGCCATCTATTCTGAGTCTCGCAAGTTATTGAGTATTGAGTAGGTCCATTTCCAATATTTCTTACTGATAGGGAAAATGATGCCCATGATCCGGGTTCCGCACCCAGTTCGTCAGTTCCCGCAGCAATTGTGAAAAGACCTTCAACTCTTTCAACTAAAAACCCTAATCTAATTGAATTAGAGATTATTGGATTGTTGATGTCGAATAAATTAAGATCGGATACAAAATTTCCTGGAATGGCATATCTCGCTTCAGAAGTATCAGAAATAAGTGCATCCTTGTCTGTGAAATTTAGTGTGAGAATTATCGCGTCTCCGTCTTCTCCAAAGGGTTGTAATGTCCAAGGGCCAGTTTCATTCAGTATCTTTGTCCACTCATCTTTTGGAGAATTAAGTATTCCAAATTCATTTACAGTTTGAACCTGAGAGATGGACAATCCTACGTCTATAACAGATGTCCCCTCATTTTTTAGATGGATTTGGAATTCAAGGGAGCTGGAAATACTAGGATCCAAGGTTTGAAAACGGGATGTTGATATTTCATCTGGCAGAGTAGGGATTGAACCATCGGGAAGTAATGCATTGAGTCTTACCCCAATTTGAGTTACTTCAATGGAATATTCAAAAATATTGTTTTCATCGCTAAGTTCATCTACCTCAGAAAGATAATCTAGAGTGAGTCTTAGTGTGTGTATCCCTGTATTTTCGAAAGAATGAGTGAGTGGTAAAGAAATTATTCCTCCCGATTCGAGATTATTCATATCTCTTTCGAGAATTGTTTCGGATTCATTAAGATCTTCTAATATTATTTTATACTGCCCAGTTCCGGCGGTTGCTTGATTAGACCATTTTAGTTGAATAGCGATTATCTCATTCTGAAGTGGACTAGAATCTTGAGTATTAATTGAATCCTCAAGAACGGTCAAATCGGGTTGAAAAATCTCTTGCGCATTTGCGCTGATAACTAAAGAGAAATCCTGTGAAAAACCACCTGAATGGCCAACTTGAATAGTCCATAAACCAGAATTTCCAGAATTTAGTCTAATTCTCTCAATATTGTTAATATTATCATTCGTACCGTCAGAAATACTGAATCCATTATTGAAATTATTACCCCTATAGATAGTCCCATCTGGAGAAATTACTGTGATATCTAAGTCGTTAACTAATCTAGACGAATTTTGTATTGCGGTAGCTGAACCTTCCATATCATTCCATGCTAAGGTGGCATCGAAACCTGAATCATCTAACATCTCAAATGTATAGATGAAACTATGTCCGGGTAGAATGGAACGTCCAGTATCGAAAAAAACGGGTGTTGAATTATCGTTTGGATAAAGGCTGTTTGATAGATTAATTTGCCCCCATCCCTCTCTTTCATTAGGTACATCTAATTCTCCCATGTCGTCAGCACCATTGATTAAAAGTGCCTTAATCAAGTCTGATCTAGGCTCTGAAATTGGTTCTGGCAATTGTTCTCGTAAAAATTGTCTTGCCATTGCTGCAGCTCCAGCAACTACTGGTGTAGCCATTGAGCTCCCACTTAGGGCCATATATTGAGGAGTCATACCATCAGAATGTAAAGAATCGGAACATTGTCTTCCACTTGCCAGTGCTGCCTCTGCAGCCCTAGCAGAACAAATCATTTGCCCTGGAGCAACAAGATCTGGTTTTATTCGACCATCCAACGTCGGCCCAAGAGAAGAAAAATTACTTACAACGCCAATATCTTCTGAATCATAGGCCCCTGTAGATGTTGAACCTATCGAAAGAACATTTTTTGCAGTACTAGGCGGAGTAATTCCGGAATTTGAATAATCGCCTGCAGAAAATAGAACTAAGAATCCAGGATAATCGTACGTAAATTGATCTACTGAACGTGAATCCGCAGAATACTGGCCCACAAGACTTTCTGAACCCCAACTATTCGTGTGTATTCGTGCATCATTATTCCATGAATGCATAAACATTTGATATAGTGACCCCCATCTAGCTAATTGACCAGAATTATCCACTTCTAATTGATAAAAATTGAATGTAGATTCTGGAACCATTCCCTTCGCTAAAATATCTCCAGAACCATCTCCAAGTAAAGTAGCTGTAACATGGGTACCATGCCCACTATTTTTATCCGCTCCTGAATTATCTGGGCCAAATAGATTGAATACTGGATTTCTCAATCTGCCATCGAAATCTCCATGATCGGTATCTAGGCCGGTGTCTGAAATGGCAATAACCTCCCCCTCACCATTTAATTCTTGATTGGCAATAATATTGGCAAAATCTATCCCACTTATCATACTAGCATTGGAATTCATTACAGAAATATTAGAAAATAATTCTATGGCATATACTCTATCGTCTACAGACAAATCGATAATTTTAGATTTGGGGAATGAATTTAGTTGGCAAAGGAATTTGTCACAAATTTTATTATTATTTTCTACATCATATAAATTACTAATCTCTTCAGATAATTCGAATAATTCTAATTCGGAAAGTGTTTCTAAAGGAGTTACTGAAATATCAATAAATTCATTTTGTTTGTAAAATTCAGGAAGTAATTGTGGCGATATTTTCCATGAAGTGGGTAAATTCGAAATCCATCTTATTGACTCGATACTGATGATTTCTTGATAAATTTGATTATAGTAAGAGTTTTCTATACTTACTATTAATGAGTTTTCTGGAATAAAATCAATGATTTTAATCCCTAAATTTGTTAATGAGTTGGATAGGGATTCTAAGTCGGAATTAGAATTTTGGATAATGAATAGATTCTTTGTGTAGGGGCTATTGATGTCCAATTCTTCCCATGGACCTAAAATTATCTGATCATACAATGGGTCAAAATCACCATAAGGTGAGAAGATTTTAGAAGAATGTTGATTGAAGTCATAATTTTTAATCATTGGGTCACTTAATTTGATCCACCCATGAATATCATTTTTTTGCTCTATTTGGGGATATTGATAATCATCTTGAAAATCTACGGATTTAGTAAGAGGGGAAATTAATATTAGAAACATGGCAATCGCCATGTGCTTTGCCCAATACATCCTCTAATCGGAACATACTTCTTCTTTTGATTATTGACTATTTTCGAGTAAGAGAATTTCAATCGATATTGTAATACTTACTAATGGCTAGATCAGTCTTTTTAACTGATTTTTTCCAGTCCGATTCTGTCCCCATTAGGGCCCTGATACAATCAATATTTTCTGGTATTACATCACTTTCCTGATGAATAGCTTGGAAATAATATAGTCTATTATTGACTAATTTTACACCATCTTCCCATACAAAAATCTCATGTAAATCTCCCCATTTTCTTCCAATATCTCTAGCCATTTCCATCACCTCTGCAGTAGTAGAAATTTTATCTTTAACTCCATTCATTATAATCACCCTAGGAGTATTTTTCCAAATATTTAGTATTGAATCTGTTGAAAGGCCATGATCTTCAGGTAAATCTGCAACTATTGAATGAACATGCATTATTGTAGTTGGAACAGCGACTGCTAAACTATTTATCTCAATCTCTGGCTTAATTGTCATTACATCAGGACCATGGTGGCTGGGGACTTTTAATACGGGCTTTATAGCATTAATAGGACCTTTACTAGAATCGCCGGGATCTGCAGATCTTCTTATCATTGTACACTCAACCTTCAAGGATCCACATAACTCATACAGGGGTACTAATGTCCTAGATAAGCCAGTTGTATTACAGGAAACTACCCTAGTCCCTGATGCATTAAGATTTTCAAGATGATTAGCTGATGAAGTATATGATAATCCAGTGAGTTCGTGTTTTTCTCCACCTTGGAAAATATATTTTACTTCGGCCGATTTATATTTTTCTAGATTACTCTTTCCTAATTTTCCGGGTGAACAATCTACTACCACATCACATAAATTAAGTAAATCAGAAATTCCACCCTTACATTCATATCCTTCTTCTTTGAATTTATTTATGCTTTCTTTTTCATCAGATGTACAAAACAATGGAAATCCTTTCTTTACCGCTAATTCACAACCAAAGCTAGGCCCGGTTTTTGTAACTCCAATTACAGTCATATCTTCTTGAGCATCGACTGCATCAGCGACTCTTTTTCCTATTGTCCCGAATCCATTAATTGCAACTTTTATTTGTGACATATTATCTTCCCATTCGGACTGTTATCACCCATGCAAAGATGAGCTAAGAACATAACGTATTTCGGCAACAGTCAATAACAAGTTCCGGTTTAATCGGGTCGCCCCAATGTACCTGAGGGGTAGGAAGATAGGAGATTTTAATTCATGAGAGAAATAACCGAAGATAGTGTGAAGTTAAATCGGCAATTGGATAGATATCTCGAAAGGGCACTTGAAGAGAATAAACCTGTCAAGATAGGGTGGGGGCAAGCAGGGGATGAGAGGCCCAAAAGTGGTGAAATTGGAGTAATTACACATCTACCTAAGGGAGCCAGAGTCTTGTGTTTGGGTGACTTAGGAGAATGCTCGGGATCTATGAATAGAGGAGGTACTTTCACGCTTCAAGGAAGTGCTGGATCACTATTTGGTTCCTTTCAGAAGGATGGGAAGACCATTGCTGAGAATAGTGTAGGCGATAGAGCGGCATATAAAATGAAAGGAGGTGAAATAGTAATCAAAGGATCAGTAGGAGATGATCTTGGCGCAGCGATGAGTGGTGGAGTGATAATTGTTCAAGGAAATGCTGGTAATGGAGCCGGAACAGGGATGATTAGTGGAACAATAATTGTTATGGGCTCTGTTGGAATAAATCCTGGACTAGGTATGAAGGGTGGAAAATTGATTATAGCCGGTAGTTGTCCACCGCCTGACTCCAATATAAATATGAGATCAATAACAAATGATGAATTAGAAGAATATGCTGAAATTTTAGATCCATTAGCAATTTCACTAAATTCTGATGCTCTGGTTTTAGAATCATCAATAGTAGAGAAAGAAATCGAGAAATTGCCTGAGAGATATATTAGCGAAGGATTTGAAAATATCTCCTTAAATAATTCTATTTCTAGTAGCCTGTCAGATATCAGTATCCTAAATCATGCAATAAAATTATCTAAGATAGGTTTTGAAGAAGGAATAGATCTACCTATTCCTCTAATCATTGAAGCTGATTCGGCAAAAAGATGGAAAGGAAATTTTTCAAAAAAGCAATCTGCATTAGTTACATCAAATCCTAGAAAAAATGACTTAATTCGAATTACAGAGAATGAACTAGTCGATTCGATTGATTATGT
>DAJW01000035.1 GCA_002496485.1 Euryarchaeota archaeon UBA36 | reverse complement strand
TAGAAAGTAAAGGAAGTGAGTATATAGATTTTGAGGATTTTTTGAAAGTAGAAATGAAAACTGGTAAAATTATAGAAGTTGAAGATCATCCTAATGCTGATAAATTGTATGTTATCACAATCGAAGATAGCCCAAACTCTAGTAGAAAGGTTTGTGCAGGTCTAAAAGAATACTACACAATTGAGGACTTAGAGGGATTAAATGTAGCCTTTGTAGCAAATCTTGAGCCTAGGAAATTGAGAGGTGTTACATCCGAAGGTATGCTTCTTGCAGCTGATGATGGTAATGGTAATGTAAAATTATTGACTACTGACGGAGATATTATTCCCGGTTCTAAGATTCGGTAGTATAGTCAAAAAATTCTTTTTCTAGCTTATTTATTTCATCTAAATCACATGCCTCTGAATATGCCTTTAATGGCTCAAAATTTAGCTCAATGAATTGATTTCCGAATTTGAATGGTTTTAGAATAGCTTCTGCATTTTCCCAATTACCAGTGATAATTAATGCTGCAGCCAATGCTTCTACTGAAGATAATCTACCAATCTTCCCCCATGATACCGGATTAGCAGCGAGAAGTAATGGCAATACTCTTCTTTCGAGTTTATTTGAACTCGGTATTTTTTCTAATGATTCTAAAATTTTCTTCCATGAGCAATCTAAAACTACTATTGATGCACCTAGGTCAATTATTTTTCTATCATTTGGACTGATTGTGATACGTGCACTCGGATCTAATAAAAAGCCCCTTCTGGGTATGAATTTCATATTTTCATGCAATTTAACTAGTCCATGAGAACTTAATTTTTTTGCAGTACATTTTTTTGGATCATCTTGATTTAGGTGTATTACATGTAATGGAACTTCATTCAATTTTTTCACTCCTCTTCCTAGTTTTACCTCTAGAAACGCCTAAACGTCTCATTTTTTTCTTGCGCTTCTTCACAATATCTCTATCATTTACTTCTTCAGAGATGTCTGCAATAGTCATCTCTTTGGAATCAGATTTGCCAATCATCCTATTATTTGATGATGATATTTCCATCATCAACTGTAGCTCTAATATTTTTTCAATTTTTTTAAGAACCGAATCCTGAGGAATACTCCCACTTTCAATTTTCTGTATCACATTTATTTTTTCATTTATTCTTCTTGCTAAATCTTGTTGACTCCAATTTTTAATTTTCCTAGACTCAATTATCTTTTTATGGAAACCTGGTATTAATTCATCTGATTCTTTAGTCATAATATCAATTCCTGTAATTCCTTTACCTTGAACTACAGATATGTCATTACTTACATCATTAATTATTGGATTCTCATATTTAACCCTCAGATTCATTGTCTCAATACAGCTTGAACAACTTTGTACTATTGTATTTGATACCATTGCCTTCTTAGTAGAAATTCGTTCATTACCACACATCTCGCACGTGCCCATGACATGCCGAACGTGAACATGAACATCATTCCTTCGTAGATGTCATAAGCATACTACATTACTCATCTACATGGCGAGCGATGCTGACGATTCACCTAGCCAAATAAACGATGAAGATTTGAATATCTCAAATATCGACCTACAAATTAACGAGCTAAGAAAAGATTATGAAAATCTTTCACAAAAAGCCCAAACAATTCTATCGGAAAAATTACTACTTGAAAGCGAATTTAACCAACTAAAAAAAAGAACGAAAAGACTTGATGATGAATTACGAAATATCAAAACTCCACCACTTGTAGTAGGACACATTCAAGATTTAGTAAAGGATAATGCAGTTGTTAGAAGTTCTAATGGGTCAATCTTCCTTGTCTCTGTAAATCGTATGTTAAATTCTGAGGATCTCACACCAGGTACTAGAGTTGCATTAAATCAAGAAACATTATCAGTCATTGAAATATTAGGCGACTCTTGGGATCCACTCGTTAGTAGCGCAGAAATTATTGATTTTCCAGATGTAACTTATGCTTCAATAGGTGGTTTGGAAAATCAAATTAATGAATTAAAAGAGTCCATTGAATTACCATTTGAAAGGCCAGAAGAATTCATTAAATTCGGAATTTCTCCTCCCAAAGGTGTATTATTAACGGGCCCACCAGGAACTGGAAAAACAATGCTTGCCAAAGCTGTAGCAAATTCTACTAATGCTACATTTCTTGGCATGGTTGGATCGGAACTTGCCCAAAAATACATTGGAGAAGGTGGAAGAATGGTAAGAGAACTATTTGAATTAGCTAGAGAAAAGTCGCCTTCTATTATATTTATAGATGAAATTGATTCAATTGGTTCAAAGAGATTGGATACTGCAACTTCTGGAGATCGTGAAGTACAAAGAACATTGATGCAGTTACTCGCTGAGATGGATGGTTTTGATTCTGTAGATGATATCAAGATAATTGCAGCTACAAACAGACCTGAATTATTGGATAGGGCGCTTCTAAGGCCAGGAAGGTTTGATAGAATACTCGAAATTCCACTTCCAGACTATGAATCTAGAAAAAGTATATTCGATGTACATTTTGGAAAAATGCCAAAATCTAAGGATATTAAAATATCAGAATTATCAAAAAGAAC
>DAJW01000092.1 GCA_002496485.1 Euryarchaeota archaeon UBA36 | reverse complement strand
GGCAATTCCTATGCCCCCCACTTGTGCAGCGAGTGCATCCGAAATATAATCCCCATTGAGATTCATTGTTGTTATTACTTCATATTCTTTTGGTCTCGTTAAAATTTGCTGGAGCATAGCATCTGCAATTACATCTTTTATTATTATTTTATTTCCATTCTTCGGATTAATTATTGTGCACCATGGTCCTTCATCTATTTCCTGTGCATCGAATTCCTCTTTTGCTAGTTGATATCCCCAATCTCTAAAACCACCTTCTGTATATTTCATTATGTTGCCCTTGTGAACTAATGTTACACTGTCACAATCATTATCTATAGAATATTTTATTGCGGATCTAACTATTCTATTAGTTCCTTCTTTACTGATTGGTTTTATTCCAATCCCTGATGTTTCGGGAAATCTAATTTTTTTGACGCCCATTTCATTTTGGAGGAAAGTAATAACTTTCTTCACATCTTCACTATCAGATTCCCATTCAATTCCAGCATATACATCTTCACTATTCTCCCTGAATATTATCATATCTACAGCTTCTGGCTCCTTCACGGGGCTAGGAGTTCCAGAATACCATCGCACAGGCCTTACGCATGCAAATAAATCAAGCTCTTGTCTCAAAGCTACGTTTAGACTTCTGATTCCTCCACCTACCGGAGTAGTGAGAGGTCCTTTGATTGAAATTAATCCCTTTCTCATATCTTCTTTTGTTGTCTCCGGTAGCCATTCTCCTAGATTATCGAAGGCTTTCTGCCCAGCTAATACCTCATTCCAATGTATTTTCCTTTCTTTCCCATATGCTTTTCTGACAGCCGAATTAACTACTTTTATCATTACTGGAGTTATATCCACACCTATTCCGTCGCCTTCTATAAAATTTATAATGGGAAAATTTGGCACCTTTAAGATATTTTTTGACATTGAAATTTGCTGACCTTTCGACATACTATCATACTGTCCGGATGAAGCGTCATAGATGAAACCAACCCTTGAAGGGGGTGGTCACGGTCGGCACTCCATGAAAGGACTAGTAGAATGGAATCGGTCTGGTGGATATATCGGTACAACAGAAGATGGTAAAAAATTCGATATTTATGGGGATGTTGCTCCAAGTCCTATGGAGCTCGTACTCCATGCACATGCAGCTTGTTCAATGATTGATGTTATGGTAGGTCTTAAAGATAGGATTGAAGAAATTTCAATGGCCAAAGTAGAAATTGAGGGAGAAAGAGCTGAAGAAAATCCTAGAATATTTACTTCTATCATGATGAAATATATTATCAGAGGGGAAGTACCAGAAAAATTAGTCAGGAGATTGATTGAGCAAAGTCATGAGACATTTTGTTCGGTTGGGATTATGATAACAAAGTCGGGAGCTAATTTAGATTGGAGTTTGGATTTTGCCAATTAATTTTTTCATCTTGGAGAAGTTGGAAAAAGTAAAAAAAATATCTTTTTTTAAGTTCTAATTACAAAATCATCCTCAAGCATTAAACACCCTCCATTCAGAAGAGCAACTCCCTTGCGTAGGCGGGACCAAAACCTAACTAGAAAATTAAGGAGAGAGAAGGATGCAAAGTAGGATTGATGTGGCAAATGATTTGACGGGAGATGAAGAAGCCGGACTAGTGATTGAAAGAAGATTTACTTCTGCCGGAGAAGATCCTTTTGATATATTTGAATGGATAGAGATGGATGTTGAAATTAGAAATCCTGACGGTTCTATGGCTGATTCAATTGAAGGTGTTAAATTACCATCAGGTTTTGCTGGTGTACCAGGTAAGGTCTGTGCTCAGAAATACCTTCGCAAGGCAGGAGTTCCGAAATATCTTCGGAAAGTTCCTGAAGAGGGGGTACCTGTCTGGTTACAGCGAAGTGAACCGGACCACGAAAGACTTCAAAAAATTGAAGCAACAGAAAGAATGGGTGGTGAGATAGATGGAAGAGATTTATTCCGTCGGCTTGCAGGGACCTGGACCTACTGGGGATGGAAGTATGGATACTTCGCTAGCGAGGCAGATGCTCGCGCCTACTTCGATGAAATGTGCTATTTAATTGCCAGTCAGCGCTCTGCACCAAATAGTCCCCAGTGGTTCAACACAGGCCTACATTGGGCCTACGGAATCGAAGGTCCTGCCCAAGGCCATAGTTACATTAATCCAGAAAATGGTGAATTAGAATATTCTGTTAATGCATATGAACACCCTCAACCTCATGCATGCTTTATTCAATCTGTTTCTGACTCTCTAGTGGGAGGTAAGGATTCAATAATGGGACTATGGAATAGAGAAGCATTATTGTTCAAATATGGCTCTGGAACTGGCTCCAATTTCTCTAATATTAGAGGTGCAGGAGAACCTCTCTCCGGTGGGGGAACATCTAGTGGATTGTTATCTTTCTTGAAAATAGGTGATAGGGCAGCTGGTGCGATAAAATCGGGTGGAACTACCAGAAGAGCTGCAAAGATGGTAACACTAGATTTGGATCATCCTGACATTGAGGAATATATAGATTGGAAAGCTACCGAAGAAGAGAAGGTGTCTGCATTAGTAATTGGGAGTACTATTCTACAAAAGCATGCTAACAACCTCATGAAGGCTATTTGGGAATATGATAATGATATTGGGAGGTTCAGTCAAGATGAAAATTTGGGACTTAGAAAAGCTATGGTTAATGCCATCAAAGATAGTGTACCGCAGCCACATATTCAGAGAATAGTGGACTTGGCAATGCAGGGTTGGAAAGGCGTAGAATTCGAAGTTTTAGATACTGACTGGCAAGGAGAGGCATATATGACTGTGTCCGGTCAGAATAGTAACAATTCAGTTCGAGTTCCTAATTCTTTCATGGATGCGGTAAAAACGGGTGATGAGTGGGGATTAATGTGGAGGACAGAAATAGAGAAGGCTTCCAATGAAGGTCGAGATCCTGTTCCTTTCAAAACTATTGATGCCAATGAATTATGGAATAAAGTTGCATATACAGCTTGGGCTTGTGCTGACCCCGGAGTTCAATTCGATACTACTATTAATGAATGGCATACTTGCCCTGAGGGTGGAAAAATTTACGGATCTAATCCGTGTTCTGAATATATGTTTTTAGATGATACAGCTTGTAATCTAGCAAGTATTAATTTGTTACATTACTACGATTTAGATACTCATACTTTCGAGATTGAAGATTTCAAACATAGCGTTCGTTTATGGACTACAACTTTAGAAATCAGTGTTTTAATGGCCCAATTCCCGTCGGAATCGATAGCGAGAGGTTCTTTTGATTACAGAACACTGGGTCTTGGCTATTGTAATATTGGTTCCCTTCTAATGCATATGGGAATACCTTATGATGATGAGAGAGCATATGCAATTTGTGGAGCTATTACTTCACTAATGTGTGGAGAGACTTATGCCACTAGCTCAGAAATTGCTTCTATTTTGGGGCCTTTTGCAGACTATGAAAGAAATGCAGAACATATGTTAAAGGTAATTAGAAACCATAGAAGAGCATCTTATGATTCTAAACCTGAAGAATATGAGGATTTGACCGTTCTACCAATGGGAATTAATGCCAAAAAATGTCCTGCGGATCTACTTGATGCTGCACGTGATTCTTGGGATCGGGCACTTAGAGGTGGAGAAGAGTTTGGCTACAGAAATGCTCAGACTACTGTCATTGCTCCAACAGGAACAATAGGTTTGGTTATGGGGGCAGATACCACCGGAGTTGAGC
Organism: Euryarchaeota archaeon UBA36; assembly: GCA_002496485.1. Lineage (GTDB taxonomy): Archaea > Thermoplasmatota > Poseidoniia > Poseidoniales > Thalassarchaeaceae > UBA36. The sequence continues at coordinate 1,621 of DAJW01000092.1, read as the reverse complement.
CTCAATTTTCACTAATTCAGTACAAGACCTTAGCCGGAGGTGGTTCACTCCGGATAATAAATAACGGAGTGCCAAATGCGTTGAAAAGATTGGGATATTCAAAGGGTGATGTTAGTGCAATTCAGGACTATATCATGGGTACTGGTAGCCTACAGGGGTGTCCGCATCTAACAAATGAACGGATGAATGAAATTGGCTTTGATTCTGAGGCAATATCCAGAATTGAGAATTCTCTCAGTGATGTTTTCGATATAAGAGGTGGTTTTGCAAGTTCCATTTTAGGCGAAGAATTGTGTTTAGGTGTTCTAGGTATGTCGCAGGAGCAGTACAATGATTCCTTCTTTGATGTTCTAAATTTCCTTGGTTTTTCAGTAACAGAAATCGATGAGATTAATGATTATGTCTTCGGAAAGGGGACGATAGAGGGAGCTCCAAATCTCAAAGATGAGCATTTAGCTGTATTTGATTGTGCAACTCCATGTGGAAAGTACGGTAAAAGATCTATTGATTGGAAGGCCCATGTGATGATGATGGCTGCAGCTCAGCCGTTTATCTCTGGAGCGATTTCTAAAACTATCAATATGCCATCAAACTCTACAGTTGAAGATATTAGAGAGGCTTACAATCTAAGTCACTCTACAATGAATAAAGCCTGTGCAGTCTACAGGGATTGTTCAAAACTTTCTCAGCCTCTCATGAATCAACTAGTTGATAGTACTTATTTGACCGAAGATGAGGATGAAGGGTCGGTAGAAGAGAAGATGGTTGAGGATGTTGTTAGAACAATCCCAGTTCCTGAATCTGAAGCTAGACCTGTTGCAGAGGCAATTGTTCAAAATTATATTGCTAGTAGGAGGCCGATGCCTGATCGAAAGAAATCTGAGAATATTAAGGCTCAAGTCGGGGGACATAGTGTTAGATTAATCACTGGAGAATATCCAGATGGTAAATTAGGAGAGATTTTTGTTTTGACTTCTAAAGAAGGAGCTGCTTGGAGAGCGATGTTGACTCAATTTGCTATAGCTGTTTCAATCGGCTTACAGCATGGAGTTCCCCTAGATGCATTCGTAAAATCATTTACTTTTGCTAAATTCGAGCCTAGTGGACCAGTAGTTGGTGGAAGTGGTAGAGTAAAGATGGCATCCAGCATAGTGGATTGGATATTTAGAGAGCTAGCAATAGAGTATGCGGGTAGAGAAGATTTAGCACATGTTTCTTCTGAAGATTTAGATCAATTCTCAATCAGTAAACCAGAGATACTAAACGAGGGCGTAGTTAGAACTCAAGGAGAAAAAAGAGATTTGCAGATGACACTAGAAGCATCGGTAGCCCCTTTGGAGAGTGAAGAAGCAAAAATTCGTAGGTCAGCGAGAGAGCTTGGATTTACCGGAGATATTTGTGATGAATGCGGTGGAAGTAAGATGGTCCGAAATGGCACATGTCTGAAATGTAACGACTGTGGATCAACTACCGGATGCTCCTAGTTAGTTTCGGAAAACTAAACTTTTGATGTAGATGATTAGATTTCTAATTCTATATTCAGGTTTTGGATTAACTCTTTGTATCTGTTTCTTATAGTGACTTCAGTAACTCCAGCTACTTCGGCTACCTCTCTCTGAGT
>DAJW01000066.1:1044-3575 GCA_002496485.1 Euryarchaeota archaeon UBA36 | reverse complement strand
TTTACTAAAATTGTTCAATGAAGGAGTAGATGGTAAAGAAATAATTCCATTTGCGATAAATAATGAAAGTAAATGTTTGATAGAATTAGCAAAATCCAACGATTCAAAAATAATTAAAAAATTAGTATTAGAATTGAAAAATAGATTTGATTCAATTGAACAATCAGTAATTCAACTATTGAAAGAAAATAATTGTTATATTGTTCTAGGCAGGTGGCTGCAAGGAAGAAAAGATAGTGAAAGCGATAAACTTAGATGGCAAATTATTGAAAACGAAGAAGTAGATGAAATCGAGAGATCAAGATTATTGGAAAGATTACTAGGTCGGACCAATGAAAAGGAAATAAGAGTAAAGGCGGGAAATTTGTTAGATTCAACAAATAGTGAATTACTGAAGATTATAGCACATAACCTTTCAACTGTCGGCGATTAAAGCGTATTATGCGAGAGGGGTATTCTGGAATAAGCTTTCTTTTCGATGCGACAGAAGGAGAGACTAAACATCTACATGTTGGGCTAGAAATTGAAGGTCCATTCAATAAATCTAATTTGATTCTTAGTTTTCCAAGATGGGTTCCTGGTTCTTATTTTCTAAGAGAGCCAATACAATATATGTTTGATTTTGAAGCAAGAGATAATAATAATCAAATTCTAAAATCCAAAAGAAAGAATGTAGACTCTATGAAGATTAAATTAGGTGAAAATACGACATTGGTATCGATAAAATACAAAATTATTGCTAGAGAGTTGTCTTGTCGTTCAACTCATCTAGATGATACTCACATACACATGATGCCGCCATTTACTTGGTTTCTTCCGACCTCTGGAATAGACTCCAAAAGGATGGACATGACTCATGAAATAAAATCACATTTTCCAGAACAATGGACCCCAGCAACTCAGTATCTCGAAGTGTCAAAAATACAAAGTAAAGGTTTACTTACTAACAATACTGGGAATACTTATGTTTTCGAAGCGCCAAATAGAGATGAATTATTAGATGGAATAATTGAAGCAAACTCTAACCCTAATGTTTCTTGGGTAGTTGAAGGAAGAACCCATCATTTGAAAATTTGGGATAGTGGAGGATTTGTTCCTAATCCAGATATGTTAGAAAAATTAAAGCAAGATATGAATAAAATAATTCTAGAGCACCACGCCTTATTTGGAGTACCTGAGTGGGATAATTATGTTACAGTACTACACTTTACCGAAAAATCAAGAGGAGGTTTAGAGCATCTAAATTCACAAACATCAATGTTACCTAGACAGTGCTTAATGCCTGGTTTTATTGATGAATACAGAGATTTAGTCAGTTTATTCAGTCATGAATATCTGCATCAATGGAACGTGAAAAGACTTAGACCAAGTAATTTCATTAATTATGACTTGCAAAAAGAGGTTCATTCAGACTTGTTGTGGTGGTTTGAAGGTACAACATCCTGGCTAGGAGATGTTCTTTGTGTGAGATCAGGTGCTTGGAGCGAAGAAGATTGGAGAAAAGATTTTCTTAGGAAAATGAAAAGACATACCCTAAGACACGGAATGGAAAAAGAATCCTTAGCAGAATCAAGTCATGATGCCTGGATTCACCTATACAGAAGTCATTCCTTTTCTAGAGAAACTCAAATTTCATACTACTTAGAAGGAGAATTAGCTATATTCTGCCTAGATGTAGAGTTGAGAAAGCGTTCTAAAGGAGAATCTGGAGTTTGTGAGTTGATGTCAATTTTGTGCAAAAAGTATGCTATTGATTATCCCAATGTAGAAAAATTAGGTGTCAATTACAATGACATTCGATCTACCCTTACCTCAATGAAAGGTGGATTAAGATTGGGTAAACTTTTGGATTCTCTTGTTTTTGAAAGAAAGGCACCAGATGTTAAAGCGGCATTAGAATACTTTTCACTTGACTTAGTTCCTGAAAAAGCGATCAAAGATGACGACCAATTAGATGGATGGCTAGGTTTACAGTTACGTCAATCAAATAAACAAATTTTAGTTAACTCCCACCAACAAGATTCACCTCTGAGAAATATCATAATGCCAGGTGATGAAATATTGGCTTTAGATGGATTTAGGATGAATGATATCGGGGTATTGAATAAATTCTTGAAAGGCATGGCAAATAAGAATACTGAGATAACTTATACGCATGAAGGAATTATCAAAAAATGTTCATTAGTACTACCTAATTCGCCACAGAGACTAGTAAAACTTGAAGGAAAAGGAAATAAAAAATGGTCTAGATATATTTCTACAAGGCAAACTACTTCAAATCCTCAAGAGGAATAAATATTGGTGGCACATCATTAGAAAATATATGCCTGCTAGTTTTTGGAGGAAATAATTCTCCAGATAGCGACATTTCAATAACTTCTGCCTTTGAAATCGAATCTAGATTGGAATTAGGCCATGTTTCGACAATTATACTTTCGTCTGCAATGTAATTTACACATATGGCAGGAACTGAATTTAGAAGCATCTTTTTGGCTACTGAAAAACGATGGTGTCCATCTAATAATGAACCA
>DAJW01000066.1:565-755 GCA_002496485.1 Euryarchaeota archaeon UBA36 | reverse complement strand
GAAAAACGATGATGTCCATCTAATAATGAACCAGTATTCTTGTCGACAATCAAAGGCTTAGTAAAGCCGCCCCACTTTTTTGTCATCTGTAGTAACTTGTCCCTAGCCTTTTCTTTAATTTCTTCATGGGGCTTAAGCCATTCAAGAGGAACTAAAGATACAGAATCATCACTCCACATAATTAAATCGA
>DAJW01000066.1:0-235 GCA_002496485.1 Euryarchaeota archaeon UBA36 | reverse complement strand
GATGGTTTGAAGGATAATGCTTTGGTGCAATTGATTATAGCGAGAAAGGGGGAGATAGTTTGAATCAACTAATCAATGGTTTGGAAGCAGATTTAGTAGGCTTCAGATGCCCCTCTAATACAATCAAATTTCTCGAAAATTTACCAATCGATTTAATTCAAATTCTAAATAAAATAGCGACAAATAATGGTGGTGTTTGGATTGTTGGAGGTGCTGTGAGAGATTGGCTAATAGG
>DAJW01000013.1 GCA_002496485.1 Euryarchaeota archaeon UBA36 | reverse complement strand
TTAGAAATCTACAATAAAAATAAAGATTCTGATGATCCTCTTTATTGGTTCGAGGAAATATATAATCAAGCTGACAGCAATAGAGAATGGATTCCTTGGGATTGGAAAGGACCACATCCGTTTGTTGTAGAATGGATAGAACGTTCAATGAATAAGGGAAACGCACTAGTGATTGGATGTGGACTAGGAGAGGATGCAGCATATCTATCCAACAAGGGTTGGAATGTAACAGCATTCGATATTTCCGAAACCGCAGTAAAATGGGCATCAGAAATACACAGTGATTTGGAGATAGAATGGATGGTTGCAGACCTATTCAATCTGCCCGATTCATGGCAAATGAAGTATGATTTAGTTCTTGAGGTCCATATTCTCCAAGCGATTCAACAAAGTTTGATGACAGAGGCCAGCAAAAAGTTAGCTCCATTGGTTGGCACTAATGGCCATCTGGTTTGTATCGGAAAACTGAGAATAAATGATGAAATTGTAGAAGGGCCGCCTTGGCCAATGTCTAAAGAATCTATAGAGAAGACAGGAAATGAATTAAATTCTGTAGAATTTCATATATCAAAAATACCAGAAAAAGAAGATATCAGATATCGAGCAGTATGGAAAAGAGATTTATAGTGAGAAAAAAACACTAGATGTAGTAAATAATACATATTGTAACCAATGATACTCGCTGTTTTAATTAACCAATTATCATCGTATCGATATGTCAGTGGTCATAGCAGGATTTGCTAGATCTCCGTTTACTAGGGCTATGAAAGGAAAACTAAGTGTGAAAAGACCCGATGATATTGCATCAGAAGTTATCAATGCTCTAATACGTGATAATAATCTAAATCCAGAACTAATTGAAGATTTAATAGTAGGAACAGCCTTTCCTGAAGCTGAACAGGGTTACAATATTGCAAGATTACTAATATTTTTAACTGACTTACCAGAGACAGTTCCCGGAGTAACAATTAACAGATTCTGCGGCTCATCAATGCAAGCAATACACGATGCAGCCGGGAGAATATCTCTTGGAGCTGGAGATGCATTCATTGCTGGGGGGATCGAATCCATGTCCAGAATCCCAATGACAGGATTTAATCCAATGCCTAATCCAAAGCTGATAGAATTGTATCCATCTGCATTCACTTCGATGGGAATAACTGCTGAAAATCTAGCTAAAAAATATGATATTACCAGAGCAGAGCAAGAATTATTTGCAATTGAAAGTCATAAAAAGGCAAAATTAGCTAAAGAATCAGGTAACTTCAATGAAGAAATAGTATCCATTACAACAGGAACAGAATCTATTAGTGAAGATGGTTGCATACGTCCAAATACAAATAAAGAATCACTGGCCAGACTTAATCCAGCATTTTTAGAAAATGGTTCAGTTACAGCTGGAACATCATCCCCGTTAACTGATGGTGCAGCGTTTGTAATTGTATGCTCCAAGAGATTTGCAGTAGAAAATAATTTGAAAATCATGGCCAAAATTAGTAGTACAGCCGTATCAGGATGTCCACCAGAATTAATGGGAATTGGTCCAGTTGAAGCAACAAAAAAAGCTCTTGAACGAGCCGATATTAAGATTGATGACGTAGATGTTATAGAATTAAATGAAGCTTTTGCAGCTCAATCTATTGCTGTAATTAAGGAACTAGGTTTAGACAGTTCCAAGATTAATATGGACGGCGGTGCTATAGCAATTGGCCATCCACTAGGTGCAAGTGGTGCGAGAATTACAGGAAAAGCTGCACAGATTTTGAATAGAACCGAATCAAAAGTAGCCATAGCTACTATGTGTATTGGTGGCGGACAAGGAATAGCTACAGTATTAGAAAAGCTATAGGTGTTTTCAATGACAATCAAGAAAGTTGCAGTAATTGGCAGTGGGGTGATGGGTTCAGGGATTGCAGCTCACTGTGCGAATGCTGGATGCGAAGTTCTTTTGTTGGATATTGTTCTAGAAGGAAAAGAAGATAGAAATTATCTTTCAAATTCCGCCATTAATAATATTCAAAAATCAAATCCTGAAATGCTGATGCATAAATCTTACATAAATAGAATTAGAACTGGTAATGTAGAGGATGACATTAGCAAGATTTCGAATGTCGACTGGGTAATTGAGGTAATCATTGAAGACCTCGACTCAAAGAAAATACTTTACTCAAATATCGCTGAATATTTGGGACCAGAAACCATACTTTCTTCAAATACCTCTACATTACCAAGATCTAGTCTAGTTTCTGATATGCCACTATCTATGGCATCGAAATTTCTGATTACACACTTCTTCAATCCACCTCGATACCTGCCCTTGTTAGAAGTAATAACATCATCAGAGGTAGATAATTCAGTTGTAGAAAGACTAAGTAAATTTGCAGAATTCAATTTGGGGAAAAATGTAATACTTTGTAATGATACTCCAGGATTTATTGGAAATCGACTTGGAATTTTCTTCACTCAGAGGGCATTAAAGGCTACACTGGAGTATAATTTAACAGTAGAACAAGCAGACTCTATGCTCGGTAGACCGCTCGGGATTCCAAAAACTGCAGTTTTTGGCTTGATGGATCTAGTCGGAATAGATTTAATTCCACATGTAATGGATAGCATGCTAAAACATCTGCCCGAAAAAGACCCTTTTCATGACATAGCCGGATCAGGAAGAGAAATTATTGATGAAATGATTTCTTCCGGATTTACGGGAAGAAAAGGTAAAGGCGGTTTTTACAGACTTAATAGAGATGGAAAGAGAAAAATTAAGGAATTTAGAAACCTTTCAAATGGAG
>DAJW01000074.1 GCA_002496485.1 Euryarchaeota archaeon UBA36 | reverse complement strand
TTCACCTGATAGGCTTTATACTTAATCAAAGTGGGAAAAAATATGAATCCTCTTGTTGAATGCGTTCCAAATTTTAGTGAAGGTAGAGATGAAAAAAAAATTAAGTTGATTACAGATATTGTCAAACTAGCAGACGGTGTAACACTATTAGATGTGGATATGGGATATGATTTCAATAGAACAGTAGTTACCATGGTGGGTAAACCCCAATCAGTTTTAGATACAGTAATCAAGTGTACGAAAATTGCTTCAGAATTAATTGATATGACGGAGCATGCAGGTGAACATGCCCGAATGGGGGCTGTTGATGTAGTTCCGTTTATTCCAATTAGAGATGTAACGATGGAAGAGTGTGTCGAATTATCACAAAAATATGCAGAAGCAATTTCTAGTGAATTAGGCATGAGTGTATATCTTTATGCCAAATCAGCTACTAGAGAAAATAGAATAAATCTGCCTGATATTCGTAGAGGAGAATATGAAGGGTTACCAGATAAATTATCAAATGATGAATGGATTCCGGACTATGGTCCTGCAAATTTTAATCCAAAATTAGGAGTAACAGCTACCGGGGCTAGACAATTTTTGATTGCTTTTAATATCAATTTAAACACCAATGAAAAGTCAAAGGCAAACTCTATTGCTTCTAAAATTAGAACAAGTGGCACTTTAATTAAAGATAAAGAAGGAAATAAGGTTCTAGGTTCTGATGGTAAACCTCTAAGAAATCCAGGTTTATTCAAATCATTGCAAGCAGCTGGTTGGATGTACGATGAAGATATTGCACAAGTTTCAATGAATTTTCTTGATTATTCAACTACTGGACTTCATATAGTAACTGATGAGGTCAAAAAACAAGCTGCTTCAATTGGTTTAGAGGCTACATCTTCTGAACTAGTAGGCCTGGTACCATTAGATGCAATGATAGAAGCAGGTAAACATTATTCTGGCTTAGAAAATTTAACTGAGAATCAATATGTGAACATTGCTATTGAAGGATTAATGTTAGATAAATTAAATAATTTTGATAGTAAATCAAATATTATTGAATGGGCAATAAAGGAGGTAGATAAATGAATGATGGTTATAAGAAGATTTTAGAAAAAATTTCCTCATCTGATCCAACTCCAGGTGGTGGTTCAGTATCTGCATTAATTCTAGCTCATAGTCATAGTTTAGCCATGATGGTTGCTAGATTGACATTAGGAAATGAAAAATGGGCAAGTGGTCACAATGTAGCTAATAAAATAATTACTAAATCTACAGATGGGCTAGAAACATCTTTAGATTTAGCTAGACTAGATGCAGAGGCATTTGATGAGGTGATGAAATCATACCGTTTGCCTAGAAATTCAGATAGTGAAAAAGAGATGAGAATATTATCTATTAGGCAATCTACACTTAAAGCTGCTAAAGCTCCACTATCAATTGTATTTGAGTGCACTAAATTATTAGAATCAACTAAGGATTTATGTAAATTAGGTAATATCAATGCATTAACAGATCTTATGTCTTCAGTTGAGCTTGCATACTCTGCATCTAGAATAGCTACATATAATGTAAAGATAAACTTGGATTCATTAAAAGAAGAATATACGGTTGATATTAAAAAGAAATTAGAATCATATAATAAATTAATTAAAATTAGTTTTGACGATAATATGTCGATACTTAATGAAAGGTTGGGTTGGTAATGGATTTTTATGAATCTATAAAACAGGGCATTCCTATTGAATTACCTGAATTTAGAGAAATTGATGATACAATATCTCACGCTCCAAAGAGGCCAAATGTATTGTCAATACAAGAAAAAGAGTTAGCAATTTCAAATTCTCTTAGATATTTTCCTAAAAAATGGCATAAACTATTAGCTAAGGAATTTAATGATGAATTAAATGAATATGGCCATATATACATGTATAGATTCAGACCAGAATATGATATGTATGCAAGGCCAATTTCCTCATATCCTGCCGAGAACATTTCCTCTGCATCGATAATGTTAATGATTCAAAATAATTTAGATCCTCTAGTGGCACAGTATCCTCATGAATTGATAACATATGGTGGAAATGGTTCTGTTTTCCAGAATTGGGCTCAATATCTCATAGTAATGAAATATCTCTCTCATATGAATGAAAATCAAACATTAGTAGTTTATTCAGGACATCCGCTAGGATTGTTTCCATCATCTAAGGATTCACCTAGATTAGTTGTTACTAATGGTATGGTTATTCCAAACTATTCATCGCAATTGGATTATGAAAAAATGAATGCATTGGGAGTTTCACAATTCGGACAAATGACTGCTGGCTCATATATGTATATTGGACCTCAAGGGATAGTTCACGGTACAACAATCACTATTCTCAATGCTGCTAGAAAGTATCTAAATCTCGAAAATGATAAGGACTTGAGTGGTATTCTATATGTTACATCAGGACTTGGTGGAATGTCTGGAGCTCAAGCTAAAGCCGCTGTAATATCTGGTGCAGTATGTATTATCGCTGAGATAGATCCTATTGCGGCAAATAAGCGGTTGGATCAAGGATGGTTAACAGAATTATATGATGACTTAGATGTTGTAGTTAATAGAGCTAGGGTCGCAAAGGAAAAAAAAGAAGCAATATCAATTGGATATTTGGGAAACATAGTCAATCTGTTAGAAAAATTGATTTCTGAATCATTAATTCCTGAGCTTGCTAGTGATCAAACTAGCTTACATAATCCATGGTTAGGTGGATATATGCCAGTGGGAATTACATATGATGAAGCTAAGAAATTAATTAGAAAAGACCAATCAGAATTTAAGAAATATGTAAAAAATAGCTTGATTCGTCATGTATCCGCTATTAATAATCTAACAAGTAAAGGTACATTTTTCTGGGATTATGGTAATGCTTTCTTACTAGAAGCTAGTAGGGCTGGAGCTGAAGTAACCGATAGAAATGGTAAATTCAATTATCCATCTTATGTTGAGGATATAATGGGGCCTATGTGTTTTGATTATGGATTTGGCCCATTCAGGTGGGTCTGTTGTTCTGGTACTGATGAAGATTTATCGAAAACGGATAAAATAGCTAAGGATATATTAATTGAATTATCTAATGATTGTGATGAAGAAATTAAATCCCAATATATTGATAATATAAGATGGATAACAGATGCCGACTCACATGAATTAGTTGTGGGTAGTAAGGCACGAATACTATATGCCGATGAATTAGGAAGAAGGAAAATTGCTTTAGCATTCAATGAAGCTATTTCTTCTGGTGAAATTACGGGACCTATAGTACTTGGTAGAGATCATCATGATGTTAGTGGAACAGATAGCCCATATAGAGAAACAGCAAATATTTACGATGGTTCGATGTTTACTGCTGATATGTCCGTTCAAAATTTCGTTGGCGACTCATTTAGGGGTGCTACATGGACAAGTTTACACAATGGAGGGGGTGTTGGATGGGGAGAAGTGATGAATGGTGGTTTCGGACTGTTAATTGATGGAACTAAACGTTCTGAAAATAATATAAATTCAATGATATTTTGGGATGTTAATAATGGCATTGCAAGAAGATCATGGGCAAGAAATTTAGGAGCCATCACTTCAATAAAAAAGGCGATGGAACATAATATAGATTTAGAAGTCACTTTGCCTGAATTAGTTGACAAAAATATATTTGATGATTTGTTAGGTACTCGATGACTCTATTTGCAATACATGTTTTCGCATGTGTATGAATGTGGTTGAAATAGATGGCAATAATCTCTCTATAGAAGAATCAATTGCAATTAGTCAGGGCAATATTAATGTTAAATTATCAGATGATGCGAAGCACAATATCAAAAAATCTAGGGATGCAGTAGAGAAAATAGTTTCTTCAAATGATATAGTATATGGTATTAATACCGGATTTGGAGCACTTTCATCTGTAAAGATTAATCTAGAAGATCTTGATAAGTTACAGGCCAATCTTATTCGGAGTCATGCCTGTGGGATAGGGAAAAATATGAATCCTGAACATGTTTTCATGATGATGTTATTTAGAGCAAATTCACTGGCTAAAGGATTCTCAGGTTGTAGAGTAGAAATAGTAGAATTATTACTTAGTTTTATCAATCTAAGAATAGCTCCAGTAGTACCTAGAATAGGATCATTAGGCGCATCTGGAGATTTAGCACCATTATCACATATGGCACTGGCATTAATTGGTGAAGGTGAATGCTACATAGAAGAAGACGGAATTTGGATTATTAAGGAAACTAAAAATGTCCTGTCTAAACATGGATTAATTCCAATTAGTTTGAAGGCTAAAGAAGGCCTGTCATTAATTAATGGAACAAGTCAGATGTGTACATATTTGGCATACACGATAAGAAATTTAGAACATCTATTAATGGTGGCCGATTTCAGTCTAGCCTGTTCATTA
>DAJW01000116.1:2355-15351 GCA_002496485.1 Euryarchaeota archaeon UBA36 | reverse complement strand
TGATCCTAAAGTAGATATAATTTCTTTTACTGATTCTGTTCAATCTCCAGGGCCTGTAAATTCTGTCTCTGTGTTTTCAGGAGGTACGGGATATTCCACAGGCGGAGGATGTACCACTACAACAACAGGGGATGGAACTGGATTAGTGGTCTCAGTGACAGAAGACTCCAATGCTGTAGACTCAATTACGGTTGAACAGATAGGCTCAGGATATGAAATAGGGGATCAATTCACAATAGCAGGTTGTGGTAATGCTGATGCAGTAGGAACTGTAGATTCTCTACATGAACAAATTGTAATTACAATAAAAAATATGGGCTCAGAAAATGTACTGATTTCAGATATATGGATTATCTTATCTGAAACCTCATCAAAATCAATGGGAATTCCTTTTTCCTTTGATTCTCATTATTCCGGTGGAAATAACTATTTTTTTCCCGGTGAGCAATTTACTACAGACCCTTTCCCTCTTGACAATACAGCTCATGGATTTTCTGTTACTGGAAACCCAAATAGAGCCTTTTTATCCATATACGATCATAATTCTTTTGCGGATGTGAACTCATGAGGTGTACAAATGGCTAGTGGACCATCAGAAATAGTACTTCTGTGTGCAGGATTGATAGTAGCGGGACTAGTTTCAGGAGTTTTGCTGGAATCATGGGATGATATGAGTGATGCAATTGATGATCGAAGTAAAGAAGGACTTGAAGATGCTAGAACTAAAGTTTCACTAGTTAATGATCCTACTAACATTGGATGGGATGATACAGAAAAAACTGCAATAATTTATTTACAGAATTCGGGAGAAACTTTCTTAGATTTGAATAATGTAGGAATTTTCATTAATTCACTTTCTTTATCTGTTCAAGTCGCAGATGGTTCTACATCATGGACACCAGGCTCAATAGTACAATTTTCAGTCGATGATACTACAGATACCCTGTCATTTCCAGGCTCACAAAGTGAAAATGAAGTCAAAATTACCATAACTGTAGTATCTACTTCGACGGGTTACTCAGGAGCCAACACTGTATCGGAGGAAGTCAGACTTGTCACAGAATAATACTGATAATTTTGAATTTGGAGTGATTCAAGACAGTCTTGCCCAAAGTATGGGCACTGCAATCCCCAATAGGAGCATAGTGCTTGTATGTGGAGGCATAGGGACAGGCAAGAGTATCATGGGGCAACGAATGTCTTTTGGAATGACGGCTAATGATGTTAGGGTAGCAATGGTAACAAACGAATTAACTACTAGAGGCTGGTTAGAACAAGTTGCTAGTATAGGATATTTCATGGATAAAGTGATAGATGATGGAAATTTTCTACTTATGTCCAGTTTTGGAGTGATTGCAGAAGAAGTTGATGAAGACGTGAATCTATTACATCTAATCGAAAATCACGCACTTAAAGATGCAGAGGTAGTAATCATTGACCGCGCATCAAAATTATTCCCAGAAGAAATAACTCCAACTAAGCTAATCTCAAAGCTTAGAAGATATGTTTCTGAGGGTAGAACTCTTTTTTTAACAATAGATCCCGAAGAAGTTGACTCCAATCTACTTAGAGAACTCAGAAATACTGCTGAAGTTGTATTAGACATGGAGACTGCAGTAATTGGCGGTCAACAAATTAGAACTGTTTGCGTAACTAGATTTCTTAGAGCAGCTGGACCCGTTACGGAAAGAATTGGATGGAAGGTTATGCCTGAGATGGGCTTTATTGTGGATATTACGGCGGTAGCGTGAGGTTTTTTTATGGTAACAGAACAAGAATCTCGAGATGGAGAAAATAAGGAACCAGAATTCACAGTTCAGCCTGGGGACTTGGGTGGACTCATGGCAGAATATCCTCATATTAGGGAGTGGGTTGAACAATTTGAATCAGAACACGGGTCTAGGCCGATATACTATGGCCCATTAGATCGAGACGCTAGAAGTGTATCCCCCAGAAATCTAATTTATGCTACAAAACCACCATGCTTTGCCCATGTTTATGCTCCACCTGAAGGTGCTGATGGCGCTGGAAATACTTATTGGTTTGGATTAGAACCGACTATAGATTCCGAAGAAGAAGAGATTAGAGACTTAATTGTTGAACGCCTACTTAGAGATGCACCACAAAAAGAAAGATTCGATAATGATGAAGAATTCATCAGCATGATTCATGAAATGATGGATGAAATGACTACAACAACTACGACATTATTTTCAAATCCTGTAGTAGATCAAACTAGACAGTTATTGGGATTCGGAGAAGCTCCAATCAAAGTTACTGAAGATCAGCTAAGTCGATTGAAATATGTAGTAGTAAGAGATCTAGTAAACAATGGACCTTTGGAAACCTTACTCGCTGATGAGATGCTTGAAGATATCCACTCAATTGGTTTAGAAAAGATAAATATGGATCACAAGGTATTCCCAATGCTGACATCAAATATTCAGTTTAGGGATCAGGAAGTTTTAGGCAAGTATCTAAGATCAATGTCTGAAAGAATAGGAAGGCCGGTTTCAGACAGCAAACCAATTATTGATGGAGCATTATTAGATGGATCTAGAATAAATATCATTTACAGCGATGATGTATCTATTCAAGGAGCATCATTTACAATAAGAAAATTCGCAGAGGAGACAATTTCTATAATACAACTTATCAAATGGAAGACACTTTCGGCTCAAATGGCAGCGTATATTTGGCTGGGCTTAGAAAGTGGAATGTCAATGCTAGTTTCTGGAGAGACAGCATCTGGTAAAACTACTACACTTAATGCTGTATTACCATTCATCGATCATAACGTGAAGATTTATACTGCAGAAGATACGCCTGAAGTAAAGGTTTCACACACAATCTGGCAGCGACTGATTACTAGAGAATCAAAAAATGAAGACTCTCGTGTTGAAATGTTCGATTTATTGAAAGCTGCACTTAGATCAAGACCACGATATATCATTATTGGAGAAATTAGAGGCGTAGAAGGTGCAATAGCATTTCAAGCAATGCAAACTGGTCACCCTGTCGTAGGGACTTTCCACGCTTCTAATATTGTGAAATTAATTCAAAGATTCACGGGTGATCCAATCAATGTTCCTGCCAGGTTCTTCGATAATCTAAATTTCGCAATTTTCCAAGAAGTTGTTGAGGCCCCAGGTGGAGGAATCGCAAGAAGAATTACTGGAGTTAGTGAGGTAATTGGATACAATAAAACTGCAGATGGAATTCTTACAAGAAATATGTTTGAGTGGGATCCAGTTTCTGATGTCATGTATTTTAGAGGAATGTTTCAGTCTGATATGTTGGAAAATAAAATCGCTCCAAGAATGGGATTTAGGAGTAAAAGAGATATTTACGATGAATTAGAGAGAAGAACTACCGCTATTCAAAGGATGTGTGATAGAGATCTTACTCACTACGATGATGTTTTTGATTTATTAGATATCTACTATAAAGAAGGATGGGACAGATTTGCCAGTGCGCTTGAGACTTGGACAGGAGTCAACCAACAATAGGGTGGTGTTGGTATGGAAGATAAGGCAAGTACTTGGGAAATAGCCTTACTTAGGCTTGGAATGCCTTTTGGAAGATATCTTTTGTTTATTTCCTTACCTGCCTTCTTGGTAGGATTAGCCGGGGGTGGTCTAGTTTGGGCATCAGTTGTAGATATAATTGGTACATTAGGCGGCTTGTTCATTACGTTTTCATTCGGATTATTAGCATTTGGTGCAACTATCGCCTATCCAATCGCCCAGACATCAGCAATAGCAATTGAAATTGAACAGGATATGCATATGTTCATGACTAGGATGGGAATATTATCTATGGGAGAATCCGCTGAAAAGGGAATGTTCGATGTGTTGAAAGAAATGGGAGATTATGGAGCTTTAGCTTATGAAATTCAAGCAATTGAGACATTAGTTACTAAATGGCATACAAACCTACCAGAAGCAGCAAGAATTGTAGGAAAACAGAGCCCTTCAGCAATTTGGAGTGATTTCTTAGACCGAATGGCCTTCTCCGTTGAAGTCGGTCAACCAATTGGTGAATTCTTTAAAAGTGAGAATGAAACATTCGAACAGAACTACAATACAATTTATGATGCAAGAATAGAACAACTAGACACTCTTAGAGAGACATTTGTTTCTCTTACTACTACCGGACTTCTTTTACTAGTAGTCGCTGGGCTCCAATTGATTCTTTTCCAAACTGGTGGAGCCGATGACAATATATTCCAGATTATGATTAGGTCTAGATGGGTTTTATTGACTGGAGTCCTTTTTGCACTACTACAAATTGGTGCATGGTACCTTTTCACCTTGGTAATTCCACATGAAGATTTATTCGCTAAACATGGATTTAACACAACTCAATCGGTAGATATGCGAAGAGCATGGATTTTTGCTGGTATTTTTGGTGGAATTGAACTCTTAATATTATTGGGAATTTTTCTCTTTATTGGATCTTCATGGCTATTTGATAACTGGAATATTATTGGGATACTAGTCTTAGCCGCTTTGGCAACTCCGTTAATGGCACCAGCCTTACTAGTAGCACAGGAAGAATCTAGAGTAAGAAGAAGAGATGAAGCATTCCCTGAATTCATACGAGCTTTCGGCGGAACCGCACAGGCTAGAGCTCAGGAACCTAGTGCTATGGTCAAGGCATTAGCAGGTATTGATTTCGGGGCATTAGATGATTCAATTTCAAACTTAGAAAAACGTCTTTCTATGAGAATTGATAGTGATTATTCTTGGGATTGGTTTGCGGCTGATAATAATTCGATGTTAGTTTCTAGATTTACAAGAGTATTCATAGAAGGATCTGCATCTACTGGAGAAGCCGGATTAGTGGGAGATTTAGTTTCTCAAAGTACTACTAATCTATTGGGTTTAAGGCAAAGAAGACAAATCTCTGCGGGAGTAATGAGAAGCGTTTCCTATGGACTTTTAATTGCAATGATTATTGCATTAAACATTACAACATCTATCATTGCAGGTCTTGGCGAAACTATCGCTCAAGTTGCTCAAGGATTAGTCGATGCAGGTGGAGAGGTTGGAACAGCTGCCGGCGGGGTAGACGTGGCTCTACCTGTTTTATCAGAAACCGGTGGAGTAGAACAGAACATACAAATTTTCCAAATACTTGGTTCCGCATTGATAGTAATTTCAATAGTAGTTCTTGGATTAATTACTGCTAGAATTAAGGGCGGCGGTACTTCGTTAGTATTGGGACAAATGATACAAATGATGTGGGTTGCAGGACTGGCAAATGCTGGTGCCGCTTGGGTTCTAGAGACTTCTGTTGGACTATTTCAGGCAACCGGAGCAGGCTAACGGATGTAATTATGGAAATAATTTCAATAATAGAAATAGTTAGGGTATCTGCTCTAATAATATGTATGGCAATTGCAGCAAAATCTGATTATGATAATCTAATGGTTCCGGATAACCACTGGTTGAAATGGTCAATATTATTTGTATTTTTATTATTCTTTGAAATGATTTTAATTAAAACATCAATATCAAATTATTATATGATTGCTGCAATATTAGCTATGTGGTCAATCCCATTTTTTGGAACTCTACACCTGAAAAATATCCTAAAGTGGAAGAAAGTTGAATTCTCTATTGCCTTCCTATATCTAATTGGATTTACCGGATTAGTGGGTGGGGTTATTGAAAATCAAAATACCGATTTCATCTCTCTTATTCTGGGCGAGGAATCGCCAGAAACAATCCTGTGGTGGACTCTAATTTTGTCTATGCTAATAATCTCTCTATATCTTTCTGCATGGAGATTAAAAATTATTCAAGGTGGAGCAGATGTTAAGGCATTGATATTGCTAACTATTACTTTTCCTTCATGGAATTTCCTTCCAGAACCTCTATTTTTGGGCGAAGAAGTTCTGTTTCGTTTACCACCTTCATTGGTAATGTTTGTTTGGGCTGGCCTAGTCTTCTTACTAGCTCCACCTGTACTAATTTTTTATAATTACAAAAGAGGAAATATCTCGTCTAGAAACGATATAATCATGGCATGGCATTCAGTAAAACTTCCTATCGATGAGATTGGTTCAAAACCTGTGTGGATACTCACTGAAATTTTAGAAGAAAAAGATAAAATCAGGGAGATAAATAGAATTTTACCAAAAACCAATTATTCTATGTTCGATGAAATTGAAGAAAAAAAGAATCTATTAAAATCTAAAGGAATTGAAAGTGCATGGGTAGCGAGTAAACATCCATTTATTGTTTATCTATTTCTATCTATACTACCACTATTATTAATTGGAGATTTATTCGGCATTATTGCCAGCTACTTCTAATTATAGGAAATCCTGGAGGGTCATCACTGTTACTTTATCATTATTAAATAACGAATTAACACTTGATTTCATCCATTGAACTCTGTGCATTGTATAATCATCAATATCATAATTATTTATGAGATCATCAATTATTCGGATATATTTTCTTACAGCACCCTGTGAAACAGTCAAAATCACGTTTCCTCCACACGCTGAACTACCTTCTCCGGTTCTAAAACCAGAAGATATTCTTGAATATTGAATACATTTTCCGGCTAAAGGCATCCTTCTATATGATTTACCACATTTGACACATCGTACTTTCTGACGAGTAAATGCCATTAAATTTCCCCTTAAATCAGGAAGGAAGTGAGATTCAATTACTTGTTTAGCTACTCTGTTAGCATCGACAGCCCTCAATCTTCTCCCCAGCTCTAATTGACTAAGCATCTTATCTTCCATGGATAATAGTGTTTTATAGGATGAATTTTCTGGACCAGAATCTAAATCTCCTGAATCATGAGTCCAACCATAGCCCCTTATATCTCCTATACTTCCTAAACGATCATCTACAAGATTCACAAGACTTCTTACATCTCTTGAATGGGGTTGTTCCAATGTAGATTCATAGAAATTGCTCGAATAACTCCAGTCACAATCCACATTCCTCGCTTCTTTATCTATTTCACTGGGGTTTAATCTAGTAGTAAGTACTAATGGAGCATCCATTTTTCCACCTCTTCCGATGGGCAAAATTCTATTCGAAAAATTTAGTAATCCATCAAGTAACATCATGATACTATCCTCGTCACCGTCGCAATTTCTTCTTTTAGCTGCATGAAAAAGTGGGTGTCCATAGCCTGCAGATGCAGAACTCCATCCAATTATCCTACATGCAACACCTCCAGAGGTATGAGGTGCTAATCCAATTGCAATATGACCAACAATATCTTCAAATCTTTTTACATTATAAAATGGCTCTAAACCATAAAATTTCACTAATAAATCATCAATAAACATACATGTTGATAGTAAGTGATCTTTAGCTTTAAGTGAGGGAATTATATCTTGAGGAAATAACTCCAGTATCTGAGAATCAGAACTCAACAAATTCCCATATATGTCATTAACATATCCCAAATCTCTGAGTTTTTCCCAAGAAGTTCTAATTTCAATTGGTTTAAAATGAGTCACCGGAACATCACTCATATCATATCTTGCGGTACCATCTCTGTATACAGATATGTCATGAATTGCTCTTAAAATGCCCTTTTCAATTGGCTCTGGAGTCTGTTCCTCAGAAATCAATCCCTTCACTGCTTTTATCTTCTTAGGTATCCGATCCAAACCCATATTCTTACTCTTTACCTCTAATAATGAGCCAATATCTACAGTAGTACGAACTCCTAATCTTCTAGATTGTCTATTTCTTCCCACCTGTATATTTGTTCTACCACCACACTCTCTATCTGTTGAATTTTCAGATTTGTGATGACAAATTAAATGCGGAGTTTCCTTTCCACATTTTTGACAAATTCTTATTCCCATTTCTACTCTAATTTGCCCTTTAGAAGCAGCATGAGAAAATAACCTTTGAGGGCCACCATTTTCTCCTATAGGGAAAAGAGAGTGTACTTTTGGTTTCATTTTTCTAATATCCGATTTCTCTGGTCGCCCCATTCTTCCACCTATTCTACATGGAACAGCGTCTTCCCATCTGTGCTTAGAGATCTTTCTAATTATCATTAATGATCTATCGACTTCATAATCTTCTAGAAGTTTTTTAGAATTAATATGTAAATCACTCTTCTCTTCTCCTTTAGCTTCTGAATCTATCGATAATTTAGCATTCTCTAGCTCAGAAATTTGAGAAGAAATTAAATCGGCTATTTCAGTTTTTTTTCTTATCTTACCTTCAACTATTTCAAATCCCAAAGTTTCAACTAATCCTTCCCAATACTTTGAGATTACAATATCATCGCCAACATGTTTATGCTCTATTCCTAAAGTCATTAATGAGGATTTTATAATTCCATGAGAATTGACTTCAGTCAATCCAGGAACATCAACCAATAAGGCCACTTTTTCATTTATTAAGTCTAAACTATCTGATTCAGCTGACCATCCGTTTACAGCCCCTCTTATTATTAAACTCCCTTCTTTAATCACCATCGTTTCTAGTCCAGATATCAGATGTGGAATATAATGTATAGGTAAGTCTGACCACCAATAATTCCATGGCGGAGGTATTGCACAACCAAAAAATTCAGAAATTTTAGTTGCTTGACCCCACTCAATATCTAAATTTCTAAGATATCTATTCCAATTTACTCTTCTCCACTCCCGTTCTACTTTATTCTCTCCACCCCTTTCAATTGCTCCGTTAAATGGTAATCCAGGCGGAAAATCATCTATTCTTTTTGAAAGTATTTCTGCTAATTTAGATAATTTCTCTGGAGTATCTACTGCTTCTGCTAAATCAGATGACCACCAATCTTTAGAATATGATGCAGGAACCAAATTCTTGTTATTCTCTAGAAATTCTCCATATCCCAGAAGAATTTCACCAGAGTCCCAAATAGAAATTACTTTATTTTTACATTTATCCCATTCTTTTTCTGTTCTAATAAGTAAAAATTCTCCATCATCTAACAGAACTCTTGGCCCATCAATATCAATACAAGGTGTAACTGCACAAGCTTTCCCCGGTCGTTCAATTTTCATCTGGGTACCAACAGACAAAAATCCTCCCATAGCAGTCATTGATATAGGGTTCAATCCTGCTGCTGCAAGACCTGTCAATCTGCTTCTACCGTATCTATGTCTAAATCCACCAGGTTTACACGGTTCCCCAAAAATGGGCCTTCCAGCAATTACATCCCCCATATATCGATTATTTTTCGGAATTATCCTACTGGTATCTGAACCATCTTCCTTGGCAGAAACCTTTCCCTTATTGGCAAAATGTGTAATAAACTCCCAGCCTGGAACTTCCAATCTTTCAGTATGTGTTTGTACTTTTGGGGCTTTCAGACAGAGACCTTCTCCAATTACTAGCATTACCCCACCACGAACCCTTGTCCTGTATGTTCCATTTACATTTACTACATTTCTAACCTCTTTGAAACCTGCACATTCAATTTTCTCAGTTTCTTCTCCATTTATCATAACTGGACAGGCACCAACAATAGTGCCTGTTTCATCCGGAGATGGTCTAAATTGCAAACCCTTCCTGTAAAGTCCAAACTCTTCCTTTACTCTCTCAATCTCTGCATTAGTTGGATTATACTTTCCAACTCCTAATTCTCTACGAAGAATATCTCCAATTAATACACCCAACGCTTGTGCGGTACCACCTGCCGCTCTGATGGGCCCACAAAAATCAATAGAAAGAAAATCAGTTCCATCTTCATTATTCAATATTCTAACATCACCAATTCCAGCTAGTGGAGCAACCAGGACTGCTTCCGTCAGTACCGCTAAACCTACTCTTAATCCAGAATCAATTGATCTTCTCTTATCTCCTGTTTGTTTATTCATTTCTCTTGCTACAAATAAAGAAATCTGAATTGCTGCCGTTTCTCTATCGTATTTAATGAGCATTTCTCTTAATTTTCCCTCTATTCGGAGTGGTTTTTTTTCTGAATCTTCTGGATTAGGATAAAGATATGGATCTTCTAGAAGTTTTTCAGTACGACTAGCTAAATCTGAAGCTCTAGGAATTTCCACACTATTTTCAAAATCTAGTCCTAAGGATCTAGCCTTGGTACCGACCTTGTATGCTTCTTCTATCTTAATATCCAAATGGTCCTGATAAAAATTATATTCTGATGTTAGCCTCTCTTGATCAAAAATTGATTTACCAGTCATTATTCCTCACGACTCCCTTCAAATACTTCTACGCGAGACCCGACCGTCCAAGAACATTCACTATAAATGAGTATTTTTTTGGAATTTGATAACAACCTTCATCGGATTGTTCGTCCTCAACATATTATTATGACAACAATTAGTCTTCATCAGGCCAAGCTAAATTTGATAGAAAATGTGAGAGATTTAGCTTATTTATATTCAAATGATTCCCAATTTACATTGGCAAGTGGCAAACAAAGCTCCCATTTTTTTGATATGAAACCAGTAATGATGGACCCCGAATCCGCCCATTTATTAGGAATTTTAATTCATTCAGAAATAGAAAAATTAGCCCCAATTGATGCAGTAGGCGGTCTAGAATTAGGGGCTGTGCCTCTCACAGGAATAGTAATTGCAAAGGCAGGTAGAGGCTCAACAATGAAGGGCTTCATTGTTAGGAAAGAAGCAAAGGGGAGAGGTGGAAGAAAAACCGGTAATCCACCTGGAATTGAGGGCTCTACAATCAATAAAAATGATAGAATAATTTTACTTGAGGATGTAACAACAACTGGCGGCTCTGCTTTGAAGGCTGCTAAAATTTTGTCTGAATTAGGTTGTAATGTAGTATCATGTATAACTATTCTTGATAGAGAAGAGGGCGGAATTGAAGCATTTTCAAACGCAGGAATAAAACTCATTCCCCTTATTATAAAATCTGATATTACCGGAGATTAATTATATGGAGAAACACGAAATTAACTCCGAATCTGAACAATATCATCCCTCTAAGTTGGAACGTAAGGAATATATTGGAATTGGAGAATTCTTCTCCTTAGATTTGAGAATAGGCACAATTGTTAGGGTTCAACAATTTCCAGAAATGCGCAAACCCTCCTACAAAATAAAAGTAGATTTTGGACAGAAGATTGGGAAATTATGGACTTCTGCTCAGATTACAAATTATTCTCGAGGCGAACTCCTGGGTAAATCTATAGTTGCTGTCATAAATTTAGGAGAGAAAACATTACCAACAGGATTTATTTCAGAATTTTTAATACTCGGAGCTCTGAAACCAGATGGAACGGTTTCACTGTTAGAAATCAAAGAAAAAATACTTCCGGGCTCAACAATTTCTTAATTTTAGGAATTAGAACTCACCGGATGCAATATGCTTTGAACTAATTTGCATCCGACGAATCATGAATAAAGTTGTGCACATGAAAACAAGCGCTGGAGATATTACCATAGAACTCTACACAGAAGATTGTCCAGAAACTACGGATAACTTTCTAAAACTCGTCAATGATGGGTTTTATGATGGATTACATTTTCATCGAGTAATTAGTAATTTCATGATTCAGGGTGGATGCCCCCATTCTAGAGATCCCCATAATGGAAGAGCAGGAACAGGTGGCCCTGGTTGGAAGATCAGATGTGAACCATCCGCTCTAGAGAAGAAACACGATAGGCCAGGAATATTTTCAATGGCCAATGCGGGCAGAGATAGTGGCGGATCACAATTTTTTCTAACTACAGTACCAACACCGTGGCTCGATGGAAACCATGCTGTCTTTGGGCATGTCATTAAGGGAATGGACATTGTGAATAAAATAGAAAATACTGAAACCCTGCCGGGAGATAAACCGATGAATCCTCAAAAGATAATAAAAGTAGAAGAAGTAGATTTTGACTAGTAATAAAAATATTTATTAATAACTTATTAATAGTAATATTATGGGTAAACATAGAGTTGGTAACCGTAGGATAATAACTGTCAGTATCCCAGAAGATTTAGCACGGAGGTTAGATGCTAGAATTGGAAAGGGCAGAGGTAGCGGTCGTTCCGCAACAATCTCAAATATGATCGAGAAATCACTATCAGGTAGAAATGATAAAAATAAGAACAATGAGGAAATAGTAAAAAAATTTGCATCTTCTAAAGATGAAGAAATTAGAATAGAAAAGGATACAATGGGCGATGTTGAAGTCCCAGCTAATATGTATTATGGGGCACAGACTGCTAGATCATTGATTAATTTCAATATTGGAGAAGATAAGATGCCACGTTCCATAATCAGGGCATTTGGAATATTGAAAATGGCCGCTACAGAAGTAAATATTGAATTGGATGAACTGAATAAGGAAGTTGGAGAATTAATTATCAAATCATGCGAAGAAGTGATTTCTGGTGAGCTAGATTATCATTTTCCTTTGAGAATATGGCAGACGGGTTCCGGGACTCAAACTAATATGAATGCAAATGAAGTTATTGCAAATCGGGCAATCGAAATTAGTGGTGGAACTTTAGGTAGTAAAAATCCAGTTCACCCAAATGATCATGTAAATAAAGCACAATCAAGTAATGACACCTTTCCTACTGCAATGCACATAGCTGCTGCCGAAGAAATAACTAACACACTAATTCCATCAGTAAAATATCTGCGAGATGCTTTATCAGAAAAACAATCAGAATTTAGTGAAATTGTAAAAATTGGCAGAACTCACCTAATGGATGCAGTTCCTTTAACTCTGGGTCAAGAATTTAGTGGCTATGTAAATATGTTAGACGATAATATTATTCGAATAGAAAATTCAGTTATGGATTTAATGCAACTTGGTCTTGGTGGAACAGCCGTCGGAACAGGCCTAAATACCAAGTCTGGTTTTGCAGATATGGTAGCATCTAAAATAGCAGAGAAGACAGAACTACCATTTATATCAGCAGAAAATAAATTCACTCAGTTAGCAACCCATGACGCAATAGTAGCTACTTCAGGAACTCTTAACACATTAGCATCATCATTGATGAAAATCGCCAATGACATTAGATGGCTAGGTTC